>JAVHNW010000150.1:0-3893 GCA_036169755.1 bacterium
TGGTGAGTTGTGAAACCTGGGTTTGCAGGGCGGCGTTGCTTTGCTGAAAGGGCGCCAGGGCGCCGCTGATGGCGCCTTGGGCGCTTTGTTGGACGGATTGGACGAGATAGTAGGCGGCGCCCAAAATGAGCAGGATGACGATGAGAAAAAAGACGACTGATTTTTTGTTCATGGGAGCATTATACTGATTTTGCGGGTTAACTTCGGGTTAATTTTTTACTTTTCCCTTGTTCATCCTTGCCCGATTATTGGCTTCAGGTTATGATTTGGGCGGTTTTTCACAAAACCCTGTGTGCCTCAAGTTTCATTAAAGGAGAAGAAGATGAAACGCTCGTTATTTGCTTTGCTTTCCGTGCTTGTGCTGGCTTCGATGCTGCTGGCAGCCTGCGGCGCGGCGACCCCTGTCGCCACCGAAGTTCCGCCGACCGAAGTCCCGACCGCCGTCCCGCCGACAGCGGAGCCGACCGCCGTCCCTGAGCCTGCCGTTGGCTCACCGGAACACCCCATCAAAGTTCTGTTTGTCCCCTCGGTTGACGCCAACATCATCGTCACCGGCGGCCAGGTGATGGCTGACGCCCTTAACAAGGCGACTGGCCTGACCTTTGAAGTCACCGTCCCGACCTCCTACGCCGCCACCATCGAAGAAATGTGCGCCTCGCCCGCTGATACGATGGCCTTCATCCCCGGCCTGGGCTATGCCATTGCCAGCCAGTTGTGCGGCGTGGATGTCGCCTTCAAGGCCATCCGCTTTGGCTACCCCGTCTACTGGGCCGAATACATCGTCGCCCGCGACAGCAAATTCCAGACCCTGGCCGACCTGCAGGGCGCCAAATGGGGCTACGGTGACCAGGGTTCCACCTCCGGTTACATGGTTCCCACAGTTGAACTGGCCGCCGCTGGCATCACCCCCGGCGAACAGGTTCAAACCGGCGGCCACAACCAGACCGTCACCGCCGTCTACAATGGCGAAGTTGACTTCGGCACCGTCTTCTACAGCGTGCCGCTCAACCCCGATGGCAAACCCGTCTTCACCTACGATGATTTCCTGGCTGGCAAAGTCACCCCCGACATGTACGAACTGCCCGCCGATGTCATCCCGAACTGCGCCCCCGATGCTGAAGGCAAAAAACTGCTGTGTGACGGCTGGCGTGTGCTTGACGCTCGCGCCAACATCCGCGTTGAAGCCCCGGACGTGATGCAGAAAGTCCGCATCCTGGCCGTCTCCGCCGCCATCCCCAACGACACCCTCTCCTTCGGGCCCGACTTCCCGGCTGACGTGCGCGCTCAAATCGAAGCCGCGCTGGTCGCTTTCGCCGGAACCGAAGAGTGGAAAACCTCCATCGGCAGCGCCGACTTCTACGGCTGGTCGGGCATTGCGCCCGCCACTGACGCCGAATACGATATGGTGCGCAACATGGTGCAGGCCACCGGCTACACCATCAAACCGTAATTGGCTGTCTTGTTCCATCGTTGGGGCAGGGGAAACTTCCCTGCCCCAATTTTTACTCTTTTCATTGCGCCGGGTTGAGGCGCGGCAGGAAAGCTCGACATGCTTCAAATTAAAAACCTGACCAAAATTTATGATGGCGGCGTAAAAGCGCTCGACAACGTCAGCTTTGAAGTACCAGACGGCGAGTTTTTGGCCGTCATTGGCCTGAGCGGTTCAGGAAAATCCACCCTGTTGCGCTGCATCAATCGGTTGATTGAACCGACTTCCGGCCAAATTTTGTGGGACGGGGCCGACATCACCGCCGCCTCGCAGGAAGAAATGCGCCTCATTCGGCGCAAAATTGGCATGGTTTTCCAACACTTTAATTTGGTACACCGTTCCAAAGTCATCACCAATGTTTTGGCCGGGCGGCTGGGCTACGTCAACCCGGCCTGGAGCCTGGTCAACCGCTTTCCAAAAGAAGATATTGAAAAAGCCATGCGTCAGCTGGGGCGGGTGGGAATTGCCGACAAAGCCCATCAACGCGCGGACGAATTGAGCGGCGGCCAGCAGCAGCGTGTCGGCATCGCCCGCGCTCTGATGCAGGACCCGCGCATGATTCTCGCGGATGAGCCGGTTGCCAGCCTCGACCCCGTCCTGGCCCACAGCATCATGTCGCATCTGGAAGACATCAACAAAAACGATGGCGTGACGGTACTCTGCAGCCTCCATTTTCTCGACCTCGTTCACCGCTACGCTGGCCGGGTGGTGGCCCTCAATGCCGGAAAACTGGTTTTTGAAGGCCTGCCCAAAGATATTGACGATAAAAAATTCAAAGAAATTTATGGCCGCGATGCCGAGCGGGTGGGGTAGCGCACATGAAAAAAAACGAAAAAACATCCCTCTGGAAATCGGCCCGCGTTGGGCTGGTGACTCTGCTCGGCCTGATGATTTTCGCCTACGGCTTCCAAATCACCCGCGTTGACCTGGAAGAACTGCGCAGTGAAAAACGCCAGGAAAGCCTGGTGCGCGTCATGCGCGCGCTGGCCCAGCCCGACTTGCTGGAATATGAGCAGCAGGAAGAAATCGTCAACATTCCGCTGTATGTTCCCTGCCGCGCCGATAGTTCCGCCGCGCCGCGCGCCGCGTCTGCCGCCTCTGCTCCCTATTTGACCCTGACACCCGCCTGCGCCGCCCCTGGCGAAATCGTGCGCGTGGAAGGTTTCAACTTCGCCCCCAACACCAGCGGCCCGGTACGTTTTGTCCCCGGCGCCGACATCAACAACAACGTCACCCTGGGCCGCGATAACGCCGAAACGGATGGAAACGGCCACTTCACGCTCGACCTGACCCTCCCCAAGCGCCCTAGCGAGGACGTCCAATACATCCGCGCCATACTGCGTCGCAACATTGGCGCCCCACACTTGACGCAAACCGCGCGCGACACCTGGGAAAAAATTATTGAAACCGTTTTCCTGGCCCTGCTGGCGACAGTTTTTGGCACCCTGCTCGCCATCCCGGTCAGTTTCATCGCCGCCCGCAATTTGATGAAACCCGTCAAAAGCCCGCTCGCCAGCATTGCCCTGGGCGTTTTGGGCTGGCCGCTGGGCATCGCGTTCGGCTATCTCGTTTTCAGCCGGGTGGAAGCGTTCAGCGCCACCCTGGGCGCGGCGCTGTGGCTCAATATTTTGGTGACGTTGCTGGCTCCGCTGGCGGCCATGTGGGGGCTGCGCTGGGCCATCCCCCAGGAAGAATCCAGCGCGCCCGCGCCCGCCCTGCGCCTGGCGCGTTTGGGCGTCCTTTTCCTTTCGGCGCTTGCGGTATTTTTGGGGCTTTTCCAACTGGCAAGTTTGTTGATGTTCCTCGGAACAACCATCCGGCCCGCGTTGGGCTCCTTCGGATTTCTCGGCTATTTCCTCTTTCAGATGGGTGACATCCTGGCGCTGACAGCGACAGCGCTCGGCGCCCTGGCCGTTGGCGCGGCTCTGAGCAGTTTTTTGGGGCGGATTGGCGTGCGCGCCACCGAAAAAATGGCTCCCGCCGGGCTGAAACTGCTCAACATGATTTTGGCTGCGCTGGCAGGCGCCACCCTTTTTGGGCTGATTGGCCGCCTGGTGGAATGGCTTTATCAGCCGGGCAGCCCGCTTTTTACTTTTTGGCTGCCGCTGCTCAGCGGCGCGGGGCTGGGCGCGGCTTTGGCCTTTTTCATCAAACCCAAAACCGCCCTGCCGATTGGCATGGTGATTTACACCATCACCCGCACCATTCTCAACGCGCTGCGCTCGGTTGAGGCGCTGGTGATGGCGATTGTCTTCGTCATCGCCGTGGGAATTGGCCCCTTCGCCGGGGTGATGGCGCTCGGCCTGCACACCATCGTCAGCCTGGCAAAACTCTACTCGGAGCAGGTCGAAAGCATCGCCTCCGGCCCGCTCGAAGCGATTGAGGCCACCGGCGCCAATCGCCT
>JAVHNW010000151.1:0-16275 GCA_036169755.1 bacterium
AGCGGGCTGTCTACAAAAACCGGGATGCGAGAAATTTCGCGCCGGTCAATCATTTGGTGAATGTCATAGACGATTTCCTGCGTGCGTCCAACGGCGAAGGAGGGAATAATGACCTTGCCTCCGCGCTGAATGGCCCGGCCGATGACCTGGCGCAGTTCCGCGTAGGCGCTGGCCGGGTCGCGGTGCGGTTTGTCACCGTAGGTTGATTCCATGATGACCAGGTCGGCGGGGTCAGGTAAAAGCGGGTCGCGCAAGAGCGGCAAATCGCGGCGGCCAATATCGCCGGAGAAAACCACGCTGGTTTTCTTGCCTTTTTCTTCCAATTCCAAAAGAGTACCCGCCGAACCGAGAATGTGTCCCGCCTCGAAAAAGCGGGCGCGCACCCCCGGCACGGGTTCAAATTCTATGCCCAGTTCGGTGGCTTTCATCAGCGGGCGCACGGCCTCGGCATCCAGCTGGGTGTAGAGCGGTTCAATCACATCGGGGCCTTCAAATTTATTGCGGAAATTCAGGTAGGCCGCGTCCGCTTCTTGAATGTGGGCAGAGTCTTTCAGCATCAACTCGGCCAGGTCAATGGTGGCGGGGGTGCAAAAAATAGTCCCTTCAAATCCTTTTTTGACCAGGTTGGGCAGATTGCCGCTGTGGTCAATGTGCGCGTGTGACAGAATGACCGCGTTGATTTCGCGCGCGTCAAAGGGAAAGTAGCGGTTGCGGCGAGCGGTTTCCTTGCGCTGACCCTGGTACAGGCCGCAATCCAACAACAGTTTGTAGCCATTGATTTCGAGCAAATGCATCGAGCCCGTCACCGTCCGCGCCGCGCCATGAAAGTGGATTCTCATCCTTGCTCCTTTGGTTGTGCTTCCGTTTCAGTATAGCGCCCACCGAGCGCTTTTAAGATTTCAATCCCATAGTGTTCAAAGCGCCAGGGTGATTCGGCCATGACGGATTTTAGCGCGGCAGGCGTACGCGGGTTTTCGATGACAATCGCCTGCATGGTGCTGCGCGGCAAAATCACATCCGATTCGACACCGGCGGCTTTGGCGGCTTCTTTTCTCCAGGTTTTGAGCTGCTGAAGACGGGTAATCTGCGCGCCGGAAGGTTTTTGGGGCAGGGTGACACGAACCAGCCTGGCAGTTTTTCCGCGGGCGACAGCCTCGAGCAGGGCGCGCCCAAAGCGTTGATTCTGCCGCTCGCTGAGGCCCGTTTCGGCCAGTTCTTCCAGGCTGGAGGGCGCGCGGCGCGCAATTTCCAGCAGCATGAAATCAGAAATTACTTTAAACAGGGGCCGGTCCAATTTTTCGGCCATGCGCTCGCGGAACAGACAAAGTTCATGCAAAATGGTACGCTGGCGCTCGTCCAGGGTGAGGTGGCCGTTGATGCGTTCCCAACGTTCACGCGGATCGCCGTTGTGCAGCAGCACGTGGGCGCAGCGCACGAAATCTTCGTGGGCCAGTTCCCAGCGGTTTTGCTCGCGCAAATCTTCTTCCAGCCGATCGCGCAGGGCCAGCAGATAGTGGGTGTCGAAGCGGGCGTAGTTGACCAGCTCGGCGCTCAGCGGGCGTTCACCCCAATTGGCTTTTTGAAAACGCTTGTCCAACTCAATGCCAAAATAATGCAGCAGTAAATTATTCAGCCCCAGTGAATCGAAACCCAGCGTGCGGGCGGCAATCATCGTATCGTACAAGTTGGCGAAGTTGAAGCCGAAATCATGATTCAGCCCGTAAATATCGTAATCGGAGGCGTGGAAAATTTTTTCGATGCGCGGGCTGGCAAAAATTTCTTCGAGCGCCGAAAGGTCGGCGAGCGCCAGCGGATCCACCAGGAAATCGGCGCCGGGCACCGAAAATTGAATCAGACAAACGCGCTCGCGGTAGGCGTAGAGCGAATTGGATTCGGTGTCCACCGCAATGCGCGCATGTTGTTTTAAAGAATCAACCATGCGCTGCAGCGCGCTGGCACTATCCACCAAAAGCGGGGCGGGCAGGGAAAGTTCATCCATGAGAGCAAATTTTTTCCATGATGCTGGCGTTTTCGCCATCGCTATAATAATTGTACCAGTGGTCAATCAGCCGGTAACCGGCATTCAGGTACATGCGCAGCGCCTCACTGTTGCTTTCGCGCACACACAAACGCACGCGCCGGGTGGGCAACTGGGCCTCACAGGCCTCCAACAGAGCGCGTCCAATGCCCTGGCCGCGATATTCCGGCAGCACAGAGATGGTCGCCACCCACGAGAATCCCTCACGCTGACGAGGGTCGCCTGCCACAAAGCCCACCATCTGATTGTTTTCAACCGCTTTCAGGCGTATCACCCCGGCGAAAGAAAGCACGGCCATCAAATCCAACAACGGCCAGGCATCCTGCGGAAAACAGATTTTCTCCATGCGATGAAGGGCGTTCAAATCCATGATGTTTGCGGCAATGATTTGCATAGAATGATCCAAAGAGAAGAGAGCCTCCGGTGGGAGGCTCTCTATTTTACTTGATTCCAGGCGCGGGAAAGCCTGCCTAGCCTTTGGCCTTGGTGAAATTTTCCAACAGGCTGGTAAATTCCATCGGGAAGATGTATTTGGTGGAGGGGCTCATGCCCATCGTTTTGAGCGTTTCAAAATATTGCAGGGTCATGGTTTTCTGATCCACCGACTGCGCCGTCTCGTAAATTTTTCCCAGCGCCAGCGAGAAACCTTCGGCGCGCAGCAGTTGGGCTTCGCGCTCTGCCTGGGCGGCCAGGATGATGGCTTCTTTTTGGCCTTCGGCCTTCAAAATGGCTGACTGCTTTTCGCCTTCGGCCACGTTGATGGCGGCTTCCTTGGTGCCGGTCGATTCGGTCACCACCGCGCGGCGGATGCGCTCAGCGGTCATCTGACGGTTCATCGACTCTTGAACGTCCTTGGGCGGGATGATTTCACGAATTTCAACGTTGGTAACTTTGACACCCCAGCGTTCGGTGACTTCGTCCAGGCGGGCGCGCAGCAGGGTGTTGATGTGTTCGCGCTCCGAGAGAACATCGTCCAACGGAATGCCGCCGATAACGGCGCGCAACGTGGTGGCGGCAATGCCCGCCGCTGAAAGTTCAAAATTCTGCACGGCCAGCACCGATTGACCAGGGTCTACCACTTTGTAGTACCACAAAAAGTCAATCGAAATTGGCGCATTGTCTTTGGTGATGGAAACCTGGTGGGGAACTTCACGGATTTGCTCGCGCAAATCCACCATTTTTGGAATATCCACCAGCGGGATGAGAAAAACAATGCCGGGGCCTTTGGGCGTGGCTAAAACGCGCCCCAGCCGAAAAACCACCAGCCGCTGATATTCCGGCACAATCCGCACGGCGTTGACCAGCAAAATCAGGCCAAAAAAACCGGCGATGCCGACTACACACAACAGCAAAATCGTTCCTGAGTTCATCTTTTCTCCTTTTGAATTTTGCGAAAATCGTTAGGCGACTTTCTCGACCCACAGGGTAAATCCTTCGCGCCGGATGACGCGCACTTCACTCCCGGCGGCAATTGGCTGATGGCTGCGCGCCGTCCACAATTCCCCGGCAACGTGTACCGAGCCTTCCGGCGCAATCGCCGATTTGGCTTCGCCGGTGGCGCCAATCAGCGCGGTCAAATCGTAGCTGGGGCGGCTGCTCATGATTTCTACGCCTTTGGTGACGACCAGGTAGAGAAAACCGCCAGAAAGCAGGGAAATGACCAGGGCCAGCAGCGGGTGAACCAGCGGCCTCCCGCTCTCATTGGTGAAGAGAAAAATCGAGCCGCCAATCACCAGCAAAATCGTCATCAGCAAAAAGAGCGGGCGCCCTTTGGGCTGACGCAGCGCCAGAAGAAACGGGGCCACGCTGACCATCAGGGCGAACAAGGCCCAGGAGTTGATGCCCAGCGTCAGGGCGGCGTAACCGGCAGCCGCCAGCAGAAGCAGCGCCGCGCCTTCCAGCAATCCCGTCCCAGGCGTGACGAGCGCCAGCAACGCCAACAATGTGCCAATGACGAAAAACAAGTATGCAATGTTTGGGTTCAGAAAAATTTCCATTTTTCCTCGGCTTTCATTTTCATTATACGTCACTTCGGGCCGAGGTTTTGAATTTCACTCGCCGCCGCAAGAATGATGTAAAATTTGCCCATGACACCTTCCCCCGCCTTCTCCATTCAAGCGCTCAATTTTTTTTACGGCAGATCGCGCGCGCTGTCCAACATCCACATGGAAATTCCCGCCCGCCAGGTGACTGCGCTGATTGGGCCTTCGGGCTGCGGCAAAAGCACTTTTTTGCGCTGTCTCAACCGCATGAACGACACCATCAAGGGTACGCGCGTGGAGGGGAAAGTTTTACTCAACGGCCAGGATATTTACGCGCCGCAAATGGATGTCGTGGAATTGCGTCAGCGCGTGGGTATGGTGTTCCAAAAACCCAATCCATTTCCACAAACCATTTTTGAAAATGTCGCCTTCGGGCCGCGCGTGCTGGGCGTCAGCGGTAGTAAAAGCGAACTACAAGCCACTGTCGAAAGCAGCCTGAAAGCCGCGGCGCTGTGGGATGATGTGAAAAACTCGCTCGATGCCCCGGCGCTCTCGCTGGCGCTGGGGCAGCAGCAGCGCCTGTGTATCGCGCGCGTGCTCGCCACCCGGCCCGAAGTCATTCTGATGGACGAATCCACCTCGGCGCTCGACCCGATTGCCACCTTGCGCATCGAAGAATTAATTACCGACCTGAAGAAAGAATACACCATCGTCATCGTCACCCACAACATGCAGCAGGCCGCGCGCATCGCCGACCTGACCGGCCTGTTCTGGCTGGGTGAATTGGTGGAAGTGGCCCCCACCACCGAAATCTTCACCCGCCCGCGCCAGGAACTGACCGAAGCGTATCTGACCGGCAAAATGGGGTAATTACTTCAACGCGGCCACAATTCGGTTCACGTCATAGCGCATCATCGCCAGATACGTTGGCGCCGGGCCCTGCGCGGAAGTGATGGAATGCGTGTACAAATCGGTGATGACGGCGACACCGGTCTGGCTGGAAACTTGCTCGGCCAGCTGCGGGCTGCTCCCGGCTTCCAGGAAAACCGCCGGGGAGGCGCTGGCGCGAATCTGGTCAACCAGGCTGGCAAGTTGTTGCGCCGAGGGCGCTGCGCCGCTGCTGTAAGAAGGCACAATCACCCCGCTGATGGTGAAACCGTAACGATCCGCAAAGTAGCCAAAAGTTTCGTGGTCGGTCACCAGCAGGCGGCGCGCCGGGGGAATTTTCGCCACTTCAGTTTCAATCCACCCGTCCAGTTCGCGCAATTGTTGAATATACGCATCGGCATTCCGGCGGTAAATTTCGCTCCCGGCAGGGTCGGCAGCAATCAGCCCGTCGCGGATATTTTCGGCGTAGCGAATGACCAGCAGCGGATTAAACCAAAAGTGTGGGTCGCCGCCCGGCTCATCAGAGGCAGGGTTATTCGCTCCCGGCTGGCGGAATTCGATTCCGCGGGAGGCTTCCAGCAGCGTGTGCGCGCCTCCGGCATTCTGCAGGGTAGGTTCCAGCCAGGATTCCAACCCGGCGCCGTTGGTAATGAGCACCTCGCTTTGCGAAATTTTGATGATGTCTTGCGGGGCAGGGGAAAAAGCGTGCGGATCCATGCCAACCGGCATCAGACTGTCCACTTTCAGCCGGTCACCAGCCACATTTTGCGCAATATCTGCCAGGAAGCTTTCCACCGCTACTACGCGCAATCCCGTCTCCGGCCTTGTTTGCGCCGGGGCGCAGGCCGAATTTAACAGCAGGAATAAAATTGCAAGAGCCAGTTTTTTCTTCATTTCCATTTCCTTATTGATAATGATTTTCATTATCAATTTTACCGTAAAAGGGATGGCTGTCAAGCCAGGCTGGCTGCAACAAAAAAACGGATGGGGGATACCCATCCGTCATTGGTCGTTCTTTTCAGTTGTTTTCCCAAACTACGGGAATGGCCCCAAAGTTGCCGGGGGAAGGACAAGGGCAGGCCGATTGCAGAGGTGAGCCGAAAATCCATTTTCACGTCATGGAAGACGTTGGGCGCTGGCCGTACAAAAGCCGTTGGGCCGCTTGACTACGTTTCAGTCTCACCTCGAAAGTGGCCAGCCGGGTAATTTGGTGTCGGTATGGTGACCTCCTCTCTGTACCTTCGTGTCAGGGTGAAGGATTGACTACACTATAGCGCGATTTTCAAAGCGGCACATTAATTTTGGCCGCAGAATTTGTAAGCCTTTGTATGGACAAAAAAGACGATGAAGCGTTGTACAATAATTCTCGGGTTGAATGAGCCTCCGCTTGCCCACAGACTTCCGAAGTCTTTGAGACTTCGGAAGTCTGCCCGAATAGGCTTTTTTTATGGCGAGGGGTTTCGTTTTTTTTACACCCGGTCTATGGGAATATCATGCAGCGAATTTTCATCATCCACCGGCTCGAGGTGAGTGATGACCACCGAGTCGGGGACAGTTTTACGCAAATCGGCCTCAATATCTTCCGCAATGTGATGCGCGTCATGGACGCTCATCGCGCCGGGAACCAGGACGTGCGTGGAGATGAAGCGCCGCGAAGCGCCTTGACGGGTGAGCAGGGCATGAAACTGAATTCCACGCGCGCGATAGGTTGCCAAAACTGCGTCTATGGCCTGCAAATCTTCTTCCGGCAGGGCGGCGTCCATCAGGCCCTCCACCGAGCGGCGAATGAGGTGGAAGGCTGTCCACAGGATGTTGAGCGCCACGGCAATCGCCACCACCGCATCCAGCCACAGCCAACCCGTCAACCCAACGGCGGCCACGCCGCCCAGCACCGCCACCGAAGTCCAGACATCCGTCATCAGGTGATGCGAATCCGCCTCGAGGGTGATGGAGCGATATTTTTTCCCGGCGGTCAGCAAAATCCGCGCCACGGCAAAATTGACGGCTGTCGCCATCAGCGAAACTACCAGGCCAATGCCCAACTGTTCAAGCGGCTGAGGGTGGAGCAGGCGCTCAACGGCGGTGTAAATAATCCCCCCGGCGGCGACAAAAATCAGCACGCCTTCAACGGTGCTGGAAAAATACTCGGCTTTGCCGTGTCCGTACATGTGGCTTTCGTCCGGCGGGCGGGCGGCAATTGTCAACATGCCGAGCGCAACGACAGCGGCGGCCAGGTTGATGGTGGATTCGATGGCGTCCGAAAATAGGCCGACCGAGCCGGTCAGCAGGTAGGCGCCACCCTTCAGGCCAATCGTCACCAGGGCGGCGGCGATTGAAAGCCAGGCGAAACGGGTAAGGGATGGCTTTTGCATTTACTTGTTTCCTTTGGTGTTCATTTCTTGCTTGATGGTGTGATACAAATTTTCGGCTTTCATTTCGGCCAGGCTGTAGCAGGGCGCTTTGAGATGGTCGGCCAATTCCTGCGCCAGGCCCTGGTCGAAGGCGGCGTGTTCCATGTTGACAACGACACACTTGACCCGCTCATCCGCGATGGCTTCGGCAAAGTGAAGCGCTTCCTCCTGCGGCGGCTGTGTGCCCACCGAGACGTTGCCAGCACCGTCCGTCATCACCAGCAGCAGCGGCTCTACATCGGGATGGGCAAATTGCTCGCGGGTCAGCACGTCTGAAGCCATCAGCAGCCCAGCCGAAAGCGGTGTTTTGCCGCCCACGGGAATATCCATCAGCGCGCGCTGGGCAAGTTGAACGCTGTTGGTGGGCGGAAGAACCAGGGTGGCGCGGTCTTTTTGGAAAACGATCAGCCCAACGCGGTCGCGGCGCTGGTAGGCGTCTGTCAGCAGGGAGAGAATCGCCCCCTTGGTGGCGTTCATGCGTTCAGCAACGGCCATGCTCCACGAGGCGTCCACCAAAAACAGGACAAGATTCGCCATGCGTTTGATGCGGATTTTCTTTTGCAGGTCGCCCTTTTCGATGGCAAAGGCCAGATGTTTACGTTTTTCGGCCCGGCGCTGCTGAAAGGGGGCCGCGGCGCGCAGGGTGGCGTCGAAGGCGATGTCGGTGGAGCCGTTGGCGGGGCGGGCTTTGATGTAGCGTCCCCGGTGGCGCTCGGTGATGGTTTCAGAGCGGCGTCCGGCCCGGTGGCGGGTGAGTTTGTCCAGCGGGGTATCCAGCCTGCGCGGCGCAAAGGTTTCCCCCGTTTTAACTTTTTGGCCGCCCTCCCACCAATTGGCGTTTTGCGAGGCAAAAACTTCCTGCCTTGCCGCTTCCGCGCCGGAGGGCGAATCGTCACTATCGGGCTGTTCTTCTACGATTGACTTTTTTTTTCCTGCCCGGTGGATTCTTCCTGCTCGGCTTCTTCGCCGGGTTCGGATTCTTGAGGCTGGCCGACCAGGTTTTCGATGCGTTCCTGCAGCTGCTCGGCGGTCATTTCGGCCTGATAAAACGGGCCGCGGCGGATGCGGTGCGGCAGGGCCAGCTCGGCAGCCAGGGCGATGTCATGGTCGGTGATGCTGAGGCGTCCATCGAAAGCGGCCTGGGCGCGCGCCGCTTTGAGAATCACCAAATCGGCGCGGTGGCCGTCTACGTTGAGCGAGGAGGTCAGCGCGGCGATGGACAGCAAATCGCGTTTGGAATAGCGCACTTGCTCAACCAATTTGCGGGCGCGGTCAATTTTTTCGGAGAGTTCCAATTCTTGGGCGGCAAATTCCTGGCGCAGGGCGTCTGGGTCGGTGTCGTAGGCGATGTTTCGTTCCATAATCTGAACGCGCTCGCGGGGATCACGGATGCCGGTGATGTCCACCGAAAAAGCGAAGCGGTCGAGCAGCTGCGGGCGCAGGTCGCCCTCTTCGGGGTTCATCGTGCCGACCAGGATGAAGCGCGCCGGGTGCGAGAAGGAAATGCCCTCGCGCTCGACGATGTTCATGCCCATCGCCGCCGAATCGAGCAGCAAATCTACCACATGGTCATCCAATAAATTAACTTCGTCAATGTAGAGCAGGCCGCGATTGGCATTCGCCAAAACACCTGGCTCAAAATGGCGCTCGCCTTTTTGAATGGCCTGCTCAATATCCAGCGTGCCGACCACGCGGTCTTCGGTGGCCGAGACGGGCAAATTGACAAAGGGAATCGGGCGCACAACCGAGGGCAGGTTTTCGCGCGTGGCGCGTTCCTTGCACTCGGTGCACCAGGCGTTGATATTTTCGGGGTCGCAGCCAAAACGGCAGCCATCCACAACGTGAACGTTGGGCAAAAGCGCGGCCAGGGCGCGGGCAGCGGTGCTTTTGGCCGTGCCGCGCTCACCGCGAATCAACACGCCGCCGACACGGGTGTCCACAGCGTTGAGAATCAGAGCGCGTTTCATGCGCTCCTGGCCGACAATGGCGGTAAATGGGTAAATGGTTGGCATGGAAATTCCTCGGGCGTGATTATACCTGTTCTGAAAATCAAAAGCGGCGGAAATTTCCGCCGCTTTTGGCTGTGCTCCCGGACGGACTCGAACCGTCGCTTTCAGCTCCGGAGGCTGACGCTCTATCCGCTGAGCTACGGGGGCGCAGGCCAAATTCTACCATAAAGCGTCAGGAGAGCGCATTGGGCGCCAGGCGCACCAGCTCGGCGCGGTATTTTTCCACCAGCGCGGCATTATCTTCCTCGTTGCCCAATTTTTTGAGTTGTTCTTTTTTGTGGGCCAGTTCGCCCACGACCTGGTAAAAGCGGTCGGTGGCGCCAAATTTCCCGCCGAACAGGGCCGACATGCGCGCAAAAGTCTGCGCCCAGGCTGAAGTGGCGGTTTTGTACTGCGCGCGCGTGATGATGCCCAGTTCCACTTCTTCACGCAGTTGGTTGATGATATTACGCCGTTCCATGCCATTGGCGACCAAAATGATGATGAACATGAAGAACACGCCCGACCAGTCGAGGAAAGAGCCGAGGAAACAGGTCAGCTCGCCCAGCAGGGGAACAGTCGCCAGGAAGTTGTGCAGGGCGTGGGCAAACATCGCCAGGCCCCAGCCGACAAAGGGTGCCACAATTTTGATGAAGGTGTAACGGCTGGTGCGCGAAACCGCCAGGCCAATACCGGTAAAGGCGGTGTAAAACGGGTGCTGCAGGCCAACCACAATAACGCGGATAAAAACCAGAAACAGCAGCCCCTGCCAGCCCTGATCCACGTAGCCGCGCCAGATGTAGATGCTGTTTTCGGTGGCGGCAAACCCCAGCGCGGCCACCCCGGCGTAGACGATGCCGTCCAGCACCGAATCAAATTCTTTGCGAAAAACCAGAAAAACCAAAAAGACTGCCAGCCCCTTCAGCGTCTCTTCGACAAACGGAGCGCTGAGCGTTGCCCCAGTCACATCCGCCAGGCTTTCCGAACCGGTGACGGTGAAAACCGTCATGCCAAAAGCGGTGTTGAGAATGTATGAGCCGCCCGCCGCCACGATTGCGCCCCACAAAAAAACCGCGCCGAGCAGCAGTTTGGGTTCTTTCTCATAGCGGTCGAGCCAGTACAACAGGTAGGCGAAGAAAAAGCACGGAATAAAACCAAAAAGCAGGGAAGCAAACAAGGCAAGCATGGGAAATTCCTCCGGTGAAAAAAAATGACAGGCTTTTCAGCCTGTCTCATTGTAGCGTTTCTGGTTTGAAAATCAAGCGGGTGCGCTCAATTTGGGTACTTTCAAAGGAAATTCCAAGGGCGTCGAGTACTTCTTCGGGGCGGCCCGTGGCGCCTTCGCGGGCGGCCAGGCGCATGAAGAGGATGGATTTATCCCGGCGGAGGAGTTCCAGCGTTTCGATGAGCGGTTTCAGGTCGTAGGGTTTTCCGCGCCGCTCACGGGGCAGCGCATCTGCCCGGAGAACGGCATCCAGGCTGGAGCGCAGAGTCTTTTCATCCACTTCCGGCGGCAGAGTCACCTCGTATTCGGCAAAATCCACCCGCGTCTGCAGCGGCGCGGCGCGTTCATCCACCTCTTCCACGCCGATAATTTGGATGCCCTCCGGCATGGACTGCGTCAGGCGCTCGGCCAGGCCGGGAATTTCGACCGTATGCTCCAGACGCAAATCAGCCACTTCGCAGCGGCTGGAAAAGCCGAGCGGCAGGGCGGCGGCAAGTTGAAGTTTGGGTTGGGGGTGAAAACCCTGGCTGTAGGCCAGCGGCAAAGCGGCGCGGCGCGCGGCGCGTTCCCACAAACTGTGCAGGTCGAGGTGGCCGATGTAGCGCAGGGCGCCAGTTTTGGAAAAGGTGATGCGCAGCCTCATGCGCGGCTAGTCGTCATCGCCGAGTGAGGCAATCGCGCGCAGCAGGCCAAATACCAGCAAGCCGATTTTGATGCCTTCGCTGGGGGTCAGCGCAGTTTCGCGCTCGTTTTTCTGGGCGCGGCGATGTACCAGACCGGCGGCAACGACACCGGCGATGGCGCCAATCAGCGCCCCGGCAAAAAGCGTGCCAGCGCGCGAAGACTTGTGGCGGGTAATTTCTTCGGTTTTAGGCATGGTTATTTCTCGCGTTTCTGAAAAAGTTGCAGCCAGGCGCTGATGCGAATGATGGCGCTGGTACCTTTTTTGGCATATTGTTGAATGAGCGCCGCGTAGCGCAGGCTGTACTGTTGGGCCAGGCCGGTGTAACGCGGGGTGACGCCCAGTAATTTGGTCAGCCCGTAGACGGAGGCCGCCAACAGAACCAGCAAAATCAACATGCCCAACATGGCGGGGATGGACATCCAGATGATGGCGATGGCCGCGCCGCGGGTGGCGCTCCCGCCCGAAAAGGCGGCGACCCCGGCCCAAACGGTGAGCGCCAGCGCGACAAAAGTCGCCAGCCCAAGCGGCAAAACAATCTGACGCATGACCTGGCGGCGGTGTTTGAGCAAACTTTCGCGCTGTGGTTGGGGAAAGGGAGATTTTTGCATACGCCGATTATACCCGGCAGGCCAGCGATTTGCGATTTAAAAAACAGGGCGGGGTTTGGCCCCCGCCCTGTCAGATGCCAGGGTTTTACTTGCGGCTCATGGCGTCCATGACTGCCACGGCGGCCATTTGGACGATGTCGTTGACTTCGTCCCCGGTTTGTAAAACATGAACCGGCGCGCCCATGCCGAGCAGGATGGGGCCAATCGCCTTGGCTTTGCCCAGGCGGGCCAGCAGTTTGTAGGCGATGTTGGCGCTTTCCAGCGAGGGGAAGACCAGCACATTGGCGTCTTTGACGGCGCTGAAGGCGTAGCGGTCTTCGATGATGTCGGCCACAACGGCGGTGTCGGCCTGCATTTCGCCATCCACCACAAAGTCGCAGCGCGCTTTGGTCAGTTCCACCGCTTTGCGGACTTTTTCGGAAAGCGGGTGCGGGGTGGAGCCAAAGTTGGAGAAGGACAGGAAGGCGACTCGCGGCTCAACTTCCAGTTTGCGGGCAAAGTTGGCGGCCAGGCAGGCGATTTCGCTCAAATCTTCGGCGCTGGGGTCAATGTTGACCGTCGCGTCGGTGAAGAAGTAGGTTTTGTCACCGACAATCATAATGTAAACGCCCGCGGCGCGGCTGTTGCCCTTGACGGTGTGGTGAATTTGCAGCGCCGGGCGGATGACATCCGGGTATTCGTAGGTCAGGCCAGAGACGAAGGCATCGGCATCTTTCATTTTAACCATCATCGAACCGAGCACATTCGGCTCGCGGATGGCTTTTCCGGCTTCGCTGATGGTCATGCCTTTGCGCTGGCGCATTTCGTGGTAGCTCTGCGCATATTTGTCCATTTGGTCAAAGCGGCTGGGATCCACAATTTGCGGTTTGAAGTTGAGATTGAGCAGTTTGATTTTTTCGGCGATGATTTCCGGGCGGCCAATCAGGATGGGCTGGGCGATACCCTCTTCCATAACCTGGGCGGCGGCGCGGATGATTTTGGTCTCTTCGCCTTCGCCAAACGCCAGGCGCTTTTTGCCTTTGCTGGCTTTGGCTTTGTTCATGATGAAGTAGCGCACGCGCTGGCCCTGCCCCTGACGGAAGGCGAGCTGTTCGCGGTATTCGTCAATGTCAATCTTTTTGCGGGCTACGCCGGTTTCCATGGCGGCCTGGGCGATGGCGGGCGATTCCCACAGCAGCACACGCGGGTCAAACGGCTTGGGGATGATGTAATCCGTGCCAAACTGGATGCTGTCCACGCCGTAGGCGCGCAGCACCGAATCGGGGACGTCTTCCTTCGTCAGCCGGTAGAGCGCCTGGCTGGCGGCGAATTTCATCTCCTCGTTGATGGCGCTGGCGCGGACATCCAGCGCGCCGCGGAAGATGAAGGGGAAACCCAGTACGTTGTTGATTTGGTTGGGGTAGTCCGAGCGGCCCGTGGCGACAATGGAATCGGGGCGGGCTTCTTTTGCCAGCTCGTAGCGAATTTCCGGGTCGGGGTTGGCCATGGCGAAAATGACTGGGCGTTCGGCCATGGTTTTGACCATTTCGCCGGTCAGCACATTCGGCGCGGAAAGGCCGTAAAAGACATCCGCGCCGCGCACGGCGTCTGCCAGGGTGCGGTGGCCTTTGTCATCCACCGCCAGGCGCTCCTTGTATTTGTTCATGCCCTCGCTGCGGCCTTTGTAAACCACGCCGCGCGTATCGCAGAGCATGATGTTTTCGCGTTTGACGCCCCAGCGGATGGCGAGCTCGGCGCAGGAAATGGCCGCCGCGCCCGCGCCAGAGATGACAATGCGAATGTCTTCGTGCTTTTTTCCGGCGATTTCGAGCGCATTCGCCAGCCCGGCGGAGGAGATGATGGCGGTGCCGTGCTGGTCATCGTGAAAAACGGGGATGTCGAGCATTCCCTTGAGCGTTTCTTCGATGTAGAAGCATTCCGGCGCTTTGATGTCTTCCAGGTTTATGCCGCCGAAAGTCGGGGCGATGGCGGCAGCCACCCGGATGATTTCTTCCGGGTCGTGGCTGTTGACCTCGATATCGAAAACATCCACATCGGCGAATTTCTTAAACAGGACGCCTTTGCCTTCCATGACGGGTTTGGAGGCCAGCGGGCCGCGGTCCCCCAGGCCGAGAATGGCGGTTCCGTTGGTGAGTACGGCTACCAGATTGCCTTTGGAGGTGTATTCGTAGGCCAGGGACGGATCTTTTTCGATTTCCAGAACCGGGTGCGCCACACCGGGCGTATACGCCAGGCCGAGGTCACGCTGAGTGTCCATCGGCTTGGTCGGTGTGACTTCGATTTTTCCCGGTTTGCCCTTGAGGTGGTGATATTCCAGGGCGTCTTCACGAGTAATGGAAGAAGTTTTAGCCATCAGCAAAATCTCCTTTGAGAATTTCGGGGGTAAGCCCGCGAGAAACGACATGTTCATTATTGCACAAAATCAAACTTCCGAACATGGTTGATTGTCACGCGAGGCAACGAAGAAAGGCAGTTAAAAAAATATCGTAACTGCGCAGGCATTGTGAAATTCCTGCTTTTGCTCACCCCGCCAGTCTTTGGCGCGATTTCGCCTTGCCAGCCGCGCGCATCACGCCCAATAATTTGGGAACCAGGCTGGTGTAAAGCGCGTACCACAGCGGGTTGGGCACAAAATCCCAGGCGCCGAGGGTGCGAACCAGCGTTCCGCCCAGACCCTCTTTGAAGCGGAAAACACCCCACATGCTGTCACTTTCGTCAAACACATCCGGCGCGCCCCACAGGTCGTAGAGCGAACAGCCCCGCGCCCGCGCCCACTGCAGCGCCTCCCATTGCAGCAGGTAGGCTGGCATTTTCTCGCGGTGCAGGTCGCGGCTCATCCCGTAAACGTAGTAGGCGCGCCCGGCAAAGGCAAACAAAAAAACCGCCGCCACCGGCTGACCTTCGACCTCGGCAATTAACGGTTCGGCGAGGGGGTTTTCGGATGATTGGCCCGGCAAGGCGGAGAATTTTTTCCACACCCTCTGATAATATTCCTCCTCGCGGATGACGAATCCGTCACGCACGGCGGTTTCGGTATACATTTTATACAACAGCGGCCAGTCTTTTTCACTGCCTACGCGCACTATGACACCTTTTTTGACGGCCAGGCGAATGTTGTAGCGCGTTTTTTGCTTCATGCGCGCCAACATTTCTTCGTCCGAGGAGCTGACCGGCAGAATGACCGTATTGCGAAATTGAATCTGGTCGGCGGAGAAGCGCCAGCCGCGGCGCAGGAACTCAGCGCGGACGGCCTCGCCGCCGGAGTCCTTTGTCTCCTCCGGGGCGCCGGGCCTACCGGTTCCCAGCACGACATCCGGGTCGAGTTTGAGGAAGATGGCGCCCTGCTGACGGGCGAAGCGCTCCAAATCAGCCAGGATTTGCCGCCGCAGGGGTTCATCGCTCCAGTCGAAATTTGGCCCTTTGGGGCAGTACAAAAGGCTGAGCCGCGCCGAAAAACCCGCGGCGGGGAGTCTTTTTTTCAACAGCAGCGCGGCGGCCTTGGGGGCCGCGTCAACAATCGGCAGCCCCCCCATTGTCATTTTGCCCTGCGCATCCCAGACGAGGTAAATCGGTTCCCAGCCCAGGCCAGCCTTCACCTGCCCCCATTGAAAACTTTGCAAAAAATGCGGGTTGGGCAGGCGCGCCAAAAGTTGATTCCACGAGTGGCTTTCCACGTTTACTCCCGGTTGGCCATAAATTTGAGGTACGCCCAGTACAGCGGCGGCAGGTAGACGCGGTCGAGGGCCTGCGCGGCGCGGCGCAGCTGGCCGCCGAAACCACGTTTGAAGCGGTAAACGCCCCACAGATTATCCGCGCGGGACTCGAACCCGGCTTCGAGGGTTTGCTCGTCTGCATCGGGGACGCCCCACAGATCGTACTCGCTGCAGCCGCGCTGCCGCGCCCATTGCATCGCGCGCCACTGAAGCAGGTAGGCCGGCATCCGATTGCGCTCGACCTCGCTGGAGGCGCCGTACAGGTAATAGGCGCGCGCGCCGAGCGCAAAAACCATCAGCGCGGCCAATGGCTGACCGGCGTACTCGGCCACCAAAATTTCGGCCATGCCCGTGGGGTGGAAGAGGTCGTAGGCTTTTTGGTAGTAGTCGCGGGCGTGGACGCCAAAGCCATCCCGCCCGCCGGTGATTTGCATCAGGCGGTGAAAACCATCCAGGTCGTTCCAGGCGCGCACAGTGACTTCTTTTTTTTCGGCCAGGCGAATGTTGTAGCGACATTTCTGCTTCATGCGGCCCAAAATTTCGTCTTCCGAAGCGGCCAGCGAGACGATGATGGTGCGCGGCGGCTGAATGTTGTGGGGTGAAAGGCGAAACGATGGGTCGCGGAGGGCAGATGAATCCCAGGCATCCGGCTCAATTTTGAGAAAGATGGCGTGTTTTTGACGGCAAAGCGCGTCAACTTCGGCCCAAAGCGGGGCGTAGTCGGCAGCGGGCGGCTG
>JAVHNW010000151.1:16285-18132 GCA_036169755.1 bacterium
TTGCGAAAGAGCAGTTGGATGCCGCTTGCGCCAGAGAGAATACGCGCCACCTCCCAGCCAAAGGCGCGTTTGAGTTCGCCCCATTCGGCGCTTTGTAAAATGTGGGGGTTGGGCTGTTGCGCAATAAATTCTTGCCAGCGTTGAAAAGAAACCTGGGGCATCCTGTTTTCCTACACCAGCACATCCGTCACGTCAATCGGGCGCAGATTGGCGCGGATGGCGGAACCGGGAACGACTTCATCGAGCAGGTCAATAATCGCTTCGGGCTGGCTGGCGGCCACCAGCGCGGCGAAGCGTTCCAGCGCGGCGCGCAGAGTTGCGGCGTCCGCCAGGTCTTCGCCAGTCGAGCGGAAAACGTCTGGGTGGGCGGTTTTGTCGTAGGTTTTATCGCCCTCCCAAAGTTCCTCGCGCAATTTTTCGCCAGGGCGAATGCCGGTGAAAATAATTTCGATGTCGCGCCCCGGCTCCAGGCCAGAAAGCCGAATCAGGTCTTCGGCTAAATCCAAAATTCGCACTTGTTCGCCCATGTTGAGCAAAAAGGCCTCGCCGCCGCTGCCCATCGCCGCCGCCTGCAGCACCAGGTGAACGGCTTCGGGGATGGTCATAAAAAAGCGTTCCATATCGGGATGGGTAATCGTCAGCGGGCCGCCAGCGGCAATCATCTGTTTGAAACGCGGCACAACCGAGCCGCGGCTGCCCAGCACATTGCCGAAGCGAACCACCGCAAAGGCCCGGCCACTGCGCCGGGCGGCATCGAGGACAATCATCTCGGCCATGCGTTTGGTGGCGCCGTAGACGTTGGCCGCGTGGACGGCTTTGTCGGTGGAAATCAGCACGAGCCGCTCCACGGAATGTTGGTCGGCGACTTCGACCAGGTTTTGCGTGCCGAGAATATTATTGGCGACCGCTTCCTCCACGTTGATTTCCATCAGCGGAACATGTTTATGCGCGGCGGCATGAAAAACAACCTGCGGACGATGCGCCGCAAAAACCGCATCCAGGCGCTGCCGGTCACGCACATCGGCGATAATCGGGGTCAATTTCAGCGCCGGATAATCTGCCTTCAGTTCGAGCAGCGCCTCGAAAATGGAGTTTTCGCCGTGGCCGAGCAGCGCCAATTCTGCCGGCTGCCAGCGGGCAATTTGGCGGCAGAGTTCGCGGCCAATCGAGCCGCCCGCGCCGGTGACGAGCACGCGCCGCCCCTCCAGGGTTTTGCCAATCCATTCCTCATGCAGGCGGGTCGGCTCGCGGCGCAGCAGGTCGGTAATATCCACTTCGCGCAGGCGGCTGACGCTGACTTTGCCGCCCAGCAATTCGTAAATTCCCGGCATGGTACGAAACGGCACAGCCTTCCGGCGGCAGATTTCTGAAACCAGGCGCACAACTTTGCCGGGCGCGGTGGGGATGGCGATGACGACTTCGTCCAGCGGGCGCTCATCCAGAATTTTGGCGAGGTCGCTCAGTTTTCCGATGACCGGCACGTTGTGAATTTGATGTTTTTGTTTGGCCGGGTCATCGTCCAGGAAACCAATCGGCTGAAGGTTAACCTGCGGGTTTTTTTGCAATTCGCGCACGACCAGCGCCCCGGCGTCACCCGCGCCGATGATGAGAATTTTCTTTCCGGCGCCGCTGCGGCGGGGGTGGCGCGAATCGGCCCAGGCGCGCAGGGCAAAGCGGCTGCCGCCGACAAAAAGCAGCGAAAGCAGCCAATCAATTGCCAGCGCGGTGCGCGAAAAACCGCTGCCCAGCCAGCCCAGCCCGTAGAGCGTCATGCCCAGCCCAGAAACAATCACCGAGGCGGCGGTGACTGCCACCGCAATCAGTTTCAACTCGCTGATGCTGGCGTA
>JAVHNW010000152.1:0-3878 GCA_036169755.1 bacterium
GGTACATGTCAAAAAGAAGGTTGGGGGCCGGAATATCAATGTATTGGTAAATGCTGTGTGATACCGGCGGGGGGCGGGGGCGGGGGCCGTATTTTCGCCCGGCTGAAGCGCGAAAAATCGCTACACGCCAAGTTTCTCTCTATTGCGCCGCGCCCCGCTTCTGGATAGAATGAAGCCATGCGCTTTGATGTCTTCACCCTGCTGCCCGAAACCCTCAGCCCCTACCTCAACGCCAGTATTTTACAAAAAGCCGCCGCGCGCGGGCTGATTGACGTGCGCCTGCACAATCTGCGCCACTACGCCCACGACCGGCATCACACCACAGACGATGCGCCTTACGGCGGCGGCGGCGGCATGGTGATGAAACCCGAACCCATTTTTGAAGCCGTGGAAAGCGTCCTCGGCGCGCCACCAGCCTGCCCGGTGATTTTACTCAGCCCGCAGGGGCGGGTCTTCACTCAAAGCGTGGCCGCCGAACTGGTTCAGCAGCCCCAAATCGCCCTGATTTGCGGGCGCTATGAAGGATTCGACGAGCGGATTCGCCAGCACCTGGCAACGCAGGAACTCTCCATCGGCGATTACGTTCTCACCGGCGGAGAACTCCCCGCCCTGATCGTGATTGACGCCCTCGCCCGCCTGCTTCCCGGCGTACTGGGCGACCCCACCGGCGCCGATGACGACTCACACGCTTCGGGCCTGCTCGAATATCCACACTACACCCGCCCGCCCGAATTTCGCGGCTGGCCGGTTCCCGAAATTCTACTCACCGGCGACCACGCCAAAATCGAACGCTGGCGGCGCGACCAGTCCCTGGCGCGCACCCAGCAAAAACGCCCCGACATGCTCAAAAATCAGCCGCTCAGCCCGCGCGACTGGCAATTTCTTCAATCCCTGCAAGCCCCAGACAACGAAGAGGAGTGAATGATGAAATTTAATTACGGCAAAATTTTTCTGCTCGGGTTTGGATTTTTCGGCCTCAGCGTCATTTGGGTAATTTACAACACCTATGTGCCGCTCTTCCTGGCCAATAAATTTGCGCTTTCCCCGGTCTGGATTGGCTTTTTTATGACGCTCGACAACATTGCGGCGCTTTTCATTCAGCCACCAGCCGGGGCCTGGTCCGACCGGCTGCGCACCCCCATCGGGCGGCGCATGCCCTTCATCCTCATCGGCGCGCCGATTGGGGCGCTGGCCTTTGGGGTAATTCCGCTGGCAGCCGCTTTGCCGCTCTTCGTGGCCTGCACCAGCACCCTGCTGCTCAGCATGGCATTTTGGCGCACCCCCATCATCGCCCTGATGCCCGACATCACCCCCTCGCAGTTTCGCTCGCAGGCCAACGGCATCATCAACCTGATGGGCGGGCTGGGGACCATTGTCGCCTCGTTGGCGGGCAGTTCCCTGTACGAAATCAACCCCAACTTTCCGTTTTGGATGGGCTCCGGCCTGGTCATTATCGCCGCGCTGATGGTTTTCTTCTTCATCAAAGAACCGCGCGATTACGAACAGACCCCCGCTGAACAGCAGCCCGGCATGTTGGCCAGCCTGCGCGAACTGGGGCAAGAACAGGATAAAAGCGGCATACTCCTGCTCTCGTCCATTTTCTTCCTTTTTCTGGCCTACAACGGCATAGATACCTTCCTTTCGCTCTACGCCACCCGCCGCCTCGGCCTGCCCGAAGGAGACGCCGGAAGATTGGTCGGCCACCTGGGGCTTTTCTTCGTCCTATTTGCGCTGGCGGGCGGCTGGGTGGGCGCGCGCCTGGGACGCAAAGTGAGCATCTCGGCGGGGGCGCTGGTTTTATCAGCCCTGATTGCGGCGCTCTTCTTCCTGCCGGTGGAATTTCTCGCCACCACCTTCACCAAACTGCCGGTGCTGGGCGCCATTCGCGGAGTCAGCCTGCTGCTGATGCCCGCCGGAATCGCCTGGGCGCTGGTCAACGTCAACACCCTGCCGATGGTGGTGGATTTGACCACCTCGGCCCGGCTGGGAACCTTCACCGGCCTGTACTATCTTTTTTCCACGCTGGCCGCCATCCTCGGGCCGAATCTCAACGGCTGGCTGATTCAACTCTCGGGCAACAATTACAACGTCATCATGCTCATTCCGCCCTTCTTTCTGTTAATTGCGGTTGGTCTGATGCAGGGCGTGCGGCGCGGCGAAGCGCAAACTGGTGACAAACTTGCGGCAAAAGCGTGAATTTATGCGCTTGCGGAAAGATTGGAGTGGCTGTAAAATACTTTGCAGCCTTTGTGGAATAATCCACAACTAACCCGTTCCACCCTCAAGAGGAGAAGAAACATGAAGAAGTTTTCCGCTCTGCTGGCCGTGCTGATTGTGGCGGCCATGATTCTTCCGGCCTGCGGCCCTTCCGCCCCGGATTGCTCCAAGCCAGATGTTTTCTGCGTTGGCGTTGTGACCGATGTTGGCAAAATTGACGACAAATCCTTCAACCAGTCGGCCTGGGAAGGCGTAAAACTGGCCGAAAAAGAACTCGGCGCGTATGTTCAGTACATCGAAACCACCGACTCGAAGGATTACGCCAAAAACATCGCCACCTTTGCCGATGCCAAATATGACGCCATCGTCACCGTTGGCTTCGCCCTGGGCGAGGCGACTGTCGCCGCAGCCAAGACCTACCCCGACATCAAATTTGTCGGCGTGGACCAGTTCCAGGCTGAAGTTGTGCCGAATGTGGTCGGCTTATCCTTCCCCGAAGACCAGGCTGGCTTCCTGGTCGGCGCGCTGGCCGCGCAAATGACCAAGACCGGTAAAATCGGCGGCGTTTTCGCCACTGACGCCGTCCCGCCCGTCTGGCGCTTTGGCGAAGGCTACCGCGCTGGCGCCATGTACGCCAACCCGGCGGTTGAACTTTTCATCGTCTACCACAACGATGTCGGCTTCGACAAAACCTTCAGCGACCCCGAATGGGGCGCCTCGACCGCCAAGTCGCAAATTGACAAAGGCGCCGACATCGTCTTCGGCGGCGGCGGCAAAACCGGCAACGGCGCCGTCATCGGCGCGGTGGAAGCTGGCGCGATGGGCATCGGCGTAGATACTGACCAATACTTCACCCTGCCCGAAGCGCAAAAAGGCCTGCTCTCCAGCGCCATGAAACTCATCACCCCCGGCGTTTTCGACCTGCTCAAGACCGTCAAAGACGGCACCTTCGCGGGCGGCAACTTCAACGGCGCGGTGGGTTACGCTCCCTTCCACGACCTGGACGCCTCCGTCCCGGCGGAAGTGAAGGCCAAGATGGAAGAAATCAACAAGGCCATTTTGGACGGCTCCCTGCAGACCGGCGTTGCGCCTGTCAAACCCTAGTCTTCCCTGATGTAAAAAAGAGAGCCGGTTGTTTCGCAACCGGCTCTCTTTTTATTCCAGCCACGTAGCGCAAGTCTCCGACTTGCGCCGCAAGCGCCACATGGCGCGAGATTAATGCCGCGCCCACGTTAAATTTGGAATTGCTGCTTTTTATCTCGGCTTAATTTGCAGTGTTTCGGTGGCGCACTCGCCCTTCAGGTTTTGTTCGGTGCAGGCCATGATGACAATTTGAAGCGTGTGCCCGCGCACATCCGTTTTGAACGGCACGGTGTACAAATAACCAGTTGCGCCGGGGGTGAGCGGAGCAATATTTTTGGCAACCACACATTCAGCCCACAAGTCAAAAGCATTGAGCGCCTGCTCAGTGGATTTTCCGGTTTTCACATCGGTGGCCTTGATGTAGGCCGAGCGAAAAGCCGACCCGCCCGTATTTTGGATGATAAATGCAAACAACATCTCTGTTTTACACAGGTAGATATTTTTATAGGTGGCGCTGAAAGCGGGCGCGGGCAGGGGCGAGGCGGGCGGCGTAAACTGGGGCAGTGAAACAATTTCCC
>JAVHNW010000153.1:0-3769 GCA_036169755.1 bacterium
CCGAGCCAGCCGCCTGCACGCCGACCAGGCGCGGCATTTTTGCCAGCCAGCCCAGAGCCTGCAAGTCTTTGAAGCCTTTGTGCAAGCCAGAGATGATGTTGCCATCGCCAACCGAGACGAAAATCGTCAGCGCGGTGGCCGGGAGGGTGGGGCTGAGTTCACCGGTTGCGCGCTTGGCGCGACCCAGGCGGGCCAGCGACCACTCCCAAATTTCAAAGGCGGCGGTTTTTTTGCCTTCCAGGGTAAAGGGGTTGTAGCCGGTGTTGCGGCAGTACCAGCCAAATTCGGCGGCGGCGGCCAGGCTCAGGTCAAAGGCGTCATCGTAACTTCCATCCACCAGGTAAACCTGAGCGCCAAACACGAGCAGTTGAGCAATTTTGGCGGGAGGAGCATTTTTGGGCGCAAAGATGACCGCCTTTTGGCCGAGGGCGGCAGCCATCCCGGCCAGGGCTGCGCCAGCGTTGCCGGTGGAGGCGGTGACGATGACCGGGGCGGCAATTTCGCGGGCGCGCGCCACCACCAGCGCCGAGGCGCGGTCTTTGAAGGAGGCGGTCGGGTTGCGGCTTTCATCTTTCAGCCAGAGTGATTCGAGGCCGAGACGCGCCGCAAGCCGGGGCAGGGCAAAAGTCGGCGTGCCGCCAACCAGCGCCAGCGGAGTGTTTTCTCCAGCCGAGGGAAATTCCACCGGTAAAAGGGGCAGGTAGCGCCACAGCGCAGGTTCGCGGCGGCTGAGAAAATCATCCGGCTGATAGTTGCGCCGGATGGTCTCGTAGTCCAGGCGCAGGTCCAGATTGCCGCCGCAGGCCGGGCAGGCGTAGCGGGCCTGTTCTGGCAGGTATTCGCGCTGACAGAGACAGCAGCGATAGCCAAGAAAATTTGTCATGCGTGGATTTTACTCTGAATCGAAACTTGTCCCCAAAGCAGCTGGCGGCTTGGCGCGCAGGGCGCGTAGAATTTTTTCAACCAGGCGGCGCTGACGTTCTGGCATGGCGGCCAGGGCACGTTCCACCCATTCGCTGTCGCCGATGTTCACCAGCAGCAGGGTCAAAATCATCAGCGGGAAGGGGGCCACTTGCAGTACCTGGGCCGGGATTCCCGGCAAAATCGGCTGCAGCGCCAGCCCCAGCCATTGCAGCAGGGCGAAGAGATAGGCGCCCAATGCCGCGCGCAGGGGATTCCAGCCGCCAAAGATGGTGATGGAAAGCGCAATCCAGCCGATGCCGTCCAGCCCAGAGATGGTGCCTTTCCAACCGGCCTTGACAGAGAGCGAGTAAATCGGCCCGGCCAGGCCAATCAGCGCGCCGCCCAGGAGGGTGTAAAAATAGCGCAGGCGGTTGACGTTGGCGCCGCGCACAAAAGCCGCCGCCGGGCGCTCACCGATTCCCTGCAGCATCAAGCCAGGCCGGGTGCGAAAAATAAAGGCCCAGGCCAGAAAAATCAGCAAAAAGGAGAGGTAGGTCATCAGGTCTTGTTTGAAAAACAAGGGCCCCAGCACTGGAATTTGACTCAGGCCAGCAAGCGGCAGACTTTGCAGGCGCGGGCCGGGCTGTCCCATGACCGGGTTGCCGAGGAAGTAGGCGAGGTCGCGCGTCAGCAGAGCCAGCACAAAACCAACCGCCACTTGTGACTGTTTGAGGGTGACGCTGGCAAAAGCCACCACCAGCGCCACCAGCGCGCCAATCGCCGCCCCCGCCAAAAAGCCGAGCAGCAGGCTGCCCGTGCTCAGCGCAACCGCAAAGCCGCCCATCGCCGAAAGCAGGATGGAGCCGTTCATGGAAAGGTTGATGACCCCGGCGCGCTCGGAAAATGTTTCGCCCATGACGGCGAAAATCACCGGCGCGGCGGCGGCTAAAACGCCCGCAAGACCAATCAGAAGGGTGTCAAATGTCATAGCATTCTCGCTTGGCGATGGTTCATGGCGCTACTGCATTTTTTTCCGTTTATTCATCATTTCGCGTCCGCCTTGCATCAGCAAAACGAAAAGCACCAATGTGCCCTGCAAAACGCCGGAAAGCGATGAATCCAGTTTGAGCACAACCGGCAGTTGAATGCTGCCGATGTTGAGCGCGGCAAAAAAGAAAGCCACTGGCGCGGCCCACAAAGCCTGATAATTGACCAGCATCGCCACCATCAGCCCCAAATAGCCGTAGCCGCTGGAGATGGAGGGAATCAGGCGGTGGTAGACCACCGTCACCTGCATGGCGCCCGCCAGCCCGGCAAAAATTCCACACAGGGCAAAAGCCGCCAGGCTGTATTGCCAGGTTGGCACGCCCAGCAGATAGGCGGCCCTGGCATTTTTTCCAACCGCTTTCAGCCGCAGGCCGAAATAGGTTCCCTGCAGCAGGAAATACACCAGCGTAATCGAAACCAACGTCAGACCGAGCGCCCACAGGCTGAGGCGTGAACCGGGCAGGGTGGGCAGCCACAGGGTTTCGGGGAAGGGAACCGTCCCCGACATGGAGGCCACGCCGGGGCGTTTCCACGGGCCAAAAATCAGCCACAGGTTGATGGAGGTCGCCACAAAATTCAACCCCAGCCCGCCGAAAATTTCATTCACCCCGCCGAAGGTTTTCAGCGCGCCCGTCAGCAGTGCCCACAGCGCGCCGCCCAGCATCCCGCTCAGAATCGCCAGCGCAAGAATCAGCGCCGGAGCGAGGGAACTTTCCTGAAGCAGGCGCAGCGCCCAGGTGCTGAAAACCGCGCCAATCATAATTTGCCCTTCGATGCCGATGTTCCACAGCCCGGCGGCAAAGGTCACCAGCAGGCCGGTGGTCGCCAGCAGCAGCGGCGTCCACGAAATCAGCACGTCTGAAATTTTCGTCCATGAGCCGATGGAGCCGAGCAGGATGTTTTTGAAGGCCTCGAAGGGCGGGGCTTTGGCGACCAGCATGACCAACGTGGTGAAGCCCAACGCCAAAATCACCGCAATCACTTGAAAAATCAGGTTCATCCAGCGCGGGCTACGCATGGGCGGCCTCCCCGGCGAGCGTTTCCCAGCCTTTGCCGCCAATTAATTGTCCCAACTGCGTCACCGAGGTTTGCGCCGCGTCCAGCGGGGCCGAAACCTGCCCGGCGAAAAAGACCAGCACGCGGTCACTGTATTGCAAAATCTCGTCCAGGTCGGCGGAAATAAAAATAATCGCGCTGCCCTGGGCGCAGCGTTCTTTTAGTTTCGCCCAGATATACATGGTCGATTCGATGTCGAGGCCGCGCGTGGGATGTTCCAGCAGAATCAGGTTGAGCGGCGTCTGAAGCAGGGCCAGCAGCGCCCGCTGTTGGTTGCCGCCCGAAAGCGATTCAACCGTGCTGAGGGGTGTGCCTTTGATATTGAAGGCCGCAATGCGCGCGCGCGCCAGCCCCAGCGCCAATTCACGGTTGATGAAGACACCGCGCATCTTTTCGGCCAGCACAAAATGTTCGGTGAGAGTCAGGCCGGGAATCAGACCTTCTTCCATGCGCGAGGCGGGCAGGTAGGCCACGCCCTGTTTTTTGAAGGCGTGATGCGCCTGCCCGGTCAGGTCGCGCCCACCGACCAGGGTTTTTCCGGCCACCGGGCGCAGCAGCCCGGCGCAGGCCTGCAAAAAAAGCCTCTGTCCAGAACCTTCCATGCCTGCCAGGCCAACCACTTCTCCGGCGCGCAGATCCAAATTTACCTGGCGAACTTGCAGGCGTGAATCTTCCAGCGAGAGATTTTCGACCCTCAGGCCAGATTGTCCCAGCCGGGCGGGAGTCCGCGCGGCGAGGGCGACCGGTTTGCCGAACATGCTTT
>JAVHNW010000154.1:0-3753 GCA_036169755.1 bacterium
CTCTTTTTCCCGCCCCACTGGAGGCGCAGGCCAGGGTGATATTGGCCCCTATACCTCTGCCCGCATTGGCGGCCCAGCCGATTGGCTGGTGACCGTCACTTCGGCGGAGGATTTGGCGCTGGCCGCGCAAAGCTGCTGGCGGGCCGGGTGGCAGTTCGCCCTGCTGGGGGGCGGATCCAACCTGCTGGTCAGCGACAAAGGCGTCCGCGGCGTGGTGATTTTGAACCGCGCCAGGGCGGTAGAGTTCCTGCCGGGCGAGAATCCCAGCGTCCGCGCCGAATCCGGCGTCACTTTTTCCAACCTGGCGCACCGCGCCGCCGCGCAATCCCTCGGCGGGTTGGAATGGGCGGCCACCGTCCCCGGCAGCGTTGGCGGCGCAGTCTACGGCAACGCGGGCGCTTTCGGCAGCGAGGTGGCTCAGGACTTGCTGCGCGCCGAAGTGCTAACGCCCGCCGGACGCGAGTGGTGGCCGGTGGAAAACTTCGGCTACGGCTATCGCAGTTCGGTTTTCAAGCGCGGCGAAACGCGGGCTGTCATTTTGGCGGCGGAGTTTCGCCTGAAAAACCGCCCGGCGCAGGAAATTCAGACTACAATTGACCAATTTTCCGCCCGCCGCAAAGCGACTCAGCCGCCTGGCGCCAGCATGGGCTCCATGTTCAAAAACCCTCCCGGCGACCACGCCGGACGCCTGATTGAAGCCGCCGGGCTGAAAGGGCGGCGCATCGGCAGCGCTGAAATCAGCGCGATGCACGCCAATTTTTTTATCAATCATGGTCAAAGCTGCGCCGCCGATGTGCGCGCGCTGATTGACCTGGCGCAAGCCACCGTTTTCCAGAAATTCGGCATCCATTTGGAACTGGAAGTTGAAATGGTTGGAGAATGGTAAATTCAACGCTCATGGATAACTGACGACACCATGCCTTACAACCCTGGCACCCACCTGACCATCGCCGTCATTTTTGGCGGACGCTCTGGCGAACATGATGTTTCGCTCATGTCGGCGCGCTCCATTTTGGCGGCGCTCGACCCGGCGCGCTACCACGTCATTCAGGTCGGAATCACGCACGAAGGCGCCTGGTTGACCGGCGATCATGCCCTCGAGGCGCTGGAAAAAGGCGACACGCTGGGCCTGCGCCCGGTGACACTCTTCCCCGACCCCTCGCGCCCCGGCCTGTATCTCATTCGTCAAGACGGCTTTGAAAAACTGGCCGAGGTAGATGTTTACTTCCCTGTTTTGCACGGTACCTACGGCGAGGACGGCACGCTGCAGGGCTTGCTGGAAATGGCAGACGCGGCCTACGTCGGCTCCGGCGTGGCCGGGTCTGCTGTGGGCATGGATAAAATCATCTTCAAAGATGTGCTGCGGGCGCACGGCATCCCGGTTGTCGAATCGGTCACGCTGCTGCGCTCCGAAATCGCCAGCAATTTGGAAGAATGCGTGCGCCGCGCCGAAAGCGTGGGCGCCTACCCCATCTTTGTCAAACCCGCCAACCTGGGTTCTTCAGTCGGCATCAGCAAATGCCGCAGCCGCTCTGACCTGGCCGAGGGCCTGATGGAAGCCGCCCAATACGACCGGCGCATCCTCATCGAGCGCGGCGTCCACAACCCGCGTGAAATCGAAGTCGCCGTGCTGGGCAATGACCAGCCAACGGCCTCCCTCCCCGGCGAAATCATCCCCGGCGCCGATTTCTACTCGTATGACGCCAAATACCTGCTCGACTCGTCCCAAAGCCTCATTCCGGCCCCGCTCAGCGATGAACAGCGTCAAACGATTTGCGACCTGGCCGTAAAAGCCTACGCCGCCGCCGACTGCGCCGGGCTGGCGCGGGTGGATTTTTTACTGGACGGGCAAAGCGGCGAAATTTTCCTGAACGAAATCAACACCCTGCCCGGCTTCACCAAAATCAGCATGTACCCAAAACTTTGGCAAGCCAGCAATCTGCCTTACGCCACCCTGGTCAATCGCCTGATTGAATTGGCGCTGGAACGCAAAAGTGAGCGCGACCACACCGCGCACAGCTATCGGAGAAATTCATGAGCCGCGACAGAGTTACCCTTACCCGCGCCGAGGCCTTGCGCCGCAGCCGCGAAGAAGAACAAACCCGCCGGGAGAATCGCGCCCCGCGGCGCATTGCCCCGCAGCGGCCTGTCGCCGCGCCGGTCAGCAATACGCGCGCCCGCAGCGGAAACTCATCCACGCTGAAACTGGTTCCCGCTGCGACAGGCCGCATCCGCCGCCAGTACAACAGCGCCGCCTTCAGCCGTTCCTATTCTGCGCCGCGCCCCGGCATCATTTTGCCCGAAATCCAACTGCCGCGTCTCAGTTATGGCCCGCGCTGGATTTCCTTTTTGCTGCTGGCAGCCTGCCTGGGCGTATTGTACAGCCTGCTCAACCTCGACCCGTTTGTCGTGCGCGGCGTCACCATCAGCGGCAATCAGCGGGTTGCCAGCGCAGAGATTGAAAGCGTTTTGGGTGTCATCAACCAACCTGCGCTTTTGCTTAACCCGGCGCAGGTCGAATACAATATACGGGCAACTTTCCCCGAAATTTCGGGGGTCACAATTCAAATCAACCCGCCCGCCGAGGTAAATATCAGCGTGCAGGAACGTGAACCGGTCATCGCCTGGGCGCAGGATGGGCAAACCGTGTGGGTGGACGCGGCAGGCTACGCTTTTCCGCCACGCGGAACTGCCGCCGGGCTGTTCACCGTCAGCGCGGCTGGCGCCCCACCCACCCCGGCTGCTTTTGACCCGCAGCAAACCATCGGCGCGCGCGCTTTCCTGCCCGGCGAGTTGGCGCAGGCGATCGCCGCCATGACTCCGGCTCTGCCCGAGGGCGCAACACTGATTTATGACCCGCGCTATGGGTTGGGCTGGTATGACGCTCGCGGCTGGCAGGTGTACCTGGGACACGCATCTGGCAACATGGCGCTCAAACTTAGCGTTTACCAAAGCATGGTGGACTATTTGTCCAACCATGAAATTGCTCCGGCGCTGATTAATGTGGAATATCCCACCGCGCCCTATTACCGTTTGAAAGAGTAATCGTATGGATGATATTGTCGTTGGCATTGACGTAGGAACCACCAAAATCTGCACCCTGGTGGCGCGCCTCGAACAGGATGACGCCTTGCGCGTCATGGGCGTTGGCATCGAACCCTCGGAGGGCATTCGCAAAGGCGTGATTGTGGATTTAAGCGCCGCCTCACAAGCGATTGCGCGTTCGGTCGCCAAAGCCGAACAAACTTCGGGCCTGAAGGTTGAATCGGCGCTGGTCAGCCTGGCGGGGGCGCATGTTTCATCCATCAACAGCCGCGGCGTGATTGGCGTAACCAACCAGGTGGTGGAAGAGTTGGACGTGGAACGCGCCATGGAGGCCGCCCGCACGGTTGCCATTCCACCCAACCGGGAAATCATTCACGTCATCCAGCGCGGATTTTCGCTGGATGGCGAAGACGGCATTCATCAGCCGGTTGGCATGCGCGGCTTTCGCCTGGAAGTGGAGGCGCACGTCATCACCGCCGCCAGCGCCACTGTAGAAAATATACGTCAGGCGGTAGGCGCGGCGGGCGTGGATGCGGTTCAGTTTGTGCTCAATCCGCTGGCCTCAGCCGAGGTGGTTTTGAGTGACACCGAGCGCCAAATGGGCGCAGTGGTCTGCGATATTGGCGGCGGCACAACTGATTTGGCGATTTACGTCAACGGCGATGTGTGGCATACAATGGTGCTGGCCGTGGGCGGCAACCACATCAC
>JAVHNW010000155.1:0-5757 GCA_036169755.1 bacterium
GGCCGAAATGCGAATGACTTCGGCAGCCTTGCCGCCAATCAGCGCGGCGATGTCTTCGGCCACTTCGTCCGGGCGGGCCGAGGGCAGGTCAATTTTGTTGATGACCGGGATAATTTCCAGGTCGGCATTCAGCGCCTGGTACAGATTTGCCAGCGTTTGGGCCTCAATCCCCTGAGTGGCGTCCACCACCAGCAGCGCGCCCTCGCAGGCATTCAGGGCGCGGCTGACTTCGTAGCCAAAATCCACATGGCCGGGGGTATCAATCAGATTCAGCTCGTAATCGCGCCCATCGTTGGCGTGGTACTTCATGCGTACCGCCGAAGCCTTGATGGTGACGCCTTTTTCGCGTTCCAAATCCATTGTATCCAGCACCTGCTCGGTCATATCGCGTTCCGAAATGGTGCCGGTGACTTGCAACAAACGGTCGGCCAGGGTGGATTTTCCGTGGTCAACGTGGGCAATAATACAAAAATTGCGAATATGGTCTGTCATAGGTTTTCGTGGGCAAAGTATACCCGATACTTTCCTCCCTTATCTTTTTCAATTTACCTTATTCGTAGTCTTTAGTAGGGCCTGTGGATATGTGGATAACGGGGCATTTCCCCCAGTGGCGGGGGACAATGCCCCGCAGAAATCCGCTATTTGGGGTTTTGGCAGTTGACCTGCTTGTGGAAAGGTGGCGGATGGTTTTTTGCCTGTGAACAACCTTTTCCACGATTGGGGGCATTATGAAAAGACACCCCAGATATGGGGGTGTCTTTTTACGGCAAAAATGGAACGCTTGCGCGTTTTGTCCACAGAGAGGGGGAATTATCCACAGTTTTGGAGGGGTTATCCACAAATTTTAGTGGTCTGAACGCATTGTGTCGAAAGACGCAATGCGTATATATGGAATTACAGCCCGTTATGAGCGGCGTAGGCTTCCAGCGATTCTTCCAATTCGTCCAGGTAGGCGTCCAGGCCTTGCAGGCGGAGTTCCAGCCCGGCCTGGTCCAGGCCCAGGGCGTGGCGCAAGTCCTGCCAGGCGGGGTCACTTTCATCGGCGAATTGGCCCCACGAGCGGAGCAGCGGCCACAATCCGGCGGTGACCAGGCCATCCATGTTTTCGATGCCCATTTTGTAGTAGCCAAGCCGCGCCGGGTGAAATTCCAGGTTTCCCTGCGCCTGAGAAAAAGCCTTTTCCCAGGCAGGAATCCAGGCTTGGAGCATTTCGGCGTTGATCGAATTTGCTCCGCACAGGGCCAGGATGGTTTCGTTCCATTCGGGGCGACCGGCGGCCTGGGCGCGGGCGGCGAAGCCGGAAAGGAAATTGCGCGTGGTGAGCGGCAGCCCGCTGAGGGCGGCGACCGCGTTGGCGGCATTTTCCAGCGCCTGCAGGTAGTCTTTCAGCGAGGCGGCGCCGCTGAATTGCATGGCCGCCCATTGTTCGCGGGCGGGAGTGGCAAGGGCGCGCGCCCGCGCCAGGATGTTGGCCGGGTCGTCAAATTGCGCGCGCAGGATGGCCTGGGTATATTCAAAAAAACGCCCTTTTTCGTGCAGGAGCAGCGGGTCCCACAAAGTCCAACCGCGCCAGGGGTCGCGGCGTAATTCTCGCGGCTGGGCGTATGCGCTGGCCGCTTCGTAGCGGATGTCGAAGTGGATTTCACTGGAAAGTTTGACAATTTCGCGCTCGCGCAAAGGCTCATCCTGGGTGATGACGAGCAAATCCAGATCGGTGACGGGGGCGATTTTGGCGTTTTCGGGGCGCACCGAGCCGACGAGAAAAACCGCCGTCACGGCGGGGTCGGGTTTGAAGCGTTTTTCCACCGTTTCGCGGCAGAGTTTGAGCAGCAGCTCGCGGGTGATTCTCATGAATTGCCTCCCAAAAGACTGGGCTGGTAGGGGCTGATGCCCAGCGCGGCGCGAATTTTGTTTTCGATGAGGGTCAGATGTTCCGGGTAGCGCACAAAGTCGAGAAGGTCGCTTTGAATGATGAGTTTGGGAATGGCGGTGTTGGCAAAAAAATCATCATAGGCGGCGGCCAGGTCGGCGATGTAGCCGCGCTGCATGGTGCGCTCGTAGGGCCGGTCGCGCAGGGCGATGCGCGCCATGAGCGTCTCCACGCTGGCAGAGAGATAAACCGTCAGGTTGGGGGCGGGGATTTTCTCGGCCAGGGCTTCGTGAACGCGGTGATACATGGTCAGTTCATCGCCGCGCAGGTTGATTTTGGCGAAAAGCGAGTCTTTGGCGAAGATGTAATCGGCGAGCAGGGTTTTTCCACGGGCAAGAATGGCTGGAACGGCGCTGTTTTGTTGGCGGTAACGGCTGAGCAAGAAAAAGGTTTGAGTCTGGAAGGCATAGCGTTCCCGGTCACCATAAAAATCGGAGAGGAAAGGATTTTCCTCGAAGACTTCGAGCAAAAGTTCAGAATTTTCAAAGCGGGGTTGCAGCAGGCGCGCCAGGGTGGTTTTTCCGACCCCAATTACGCCTTCAAAAGCGAGATACATGCGGCGTCTCCAGAAAAAGGATGATTAAGGATACCATAGGAAGGATGAAGGATGAAAGATGAAATTGGAGCGCCGGCTTTCGCCGGGGAGGTGGGGAACTTATCGCCCGGTTGAGCAGGTACGAGTGACAAAAGTATAATAGGCGCATGTCTTTTTATGAGCGTTTGGTGTACTGGCGAAACAGCCCTCTTTTTGGGCGGCTGGCCTATTTGGGCTTGAAACTGTTGGGAGTGGAAATTCCGCTTGCGGTGGCAATTGGCCCAGGTTTTTTGCTGCATCACGGCGGGGTGGGTGTAGTGATTCACCCTCGGACGGCGATCGGCGCGCGAGTGGGCATTTACCCCGGGGTGACTCTGGGCCGCGCGGATGTCTATCGCCCGGCGACAGAATCAGGCTTCACTGGAATTGTGGTGGAGGACGATGTCATTTTGGGCGCGGGGGCCAAAATTTTGGGCGCGAAGGACGTTTTGCGGATTGGTCGCGGCACCGTAGTCGGCGCAAATGCCGTCTTGACACGCTCTACCGGCGAATGGGAAATATGGGCTGGCGCCCCGGCCCGGCAGGTGGGCAAGCGGGAAAACGGATGAAAACCCTTTGTATTACTCCTCGCGTTCACGGCACCGGCGGGATGGTCTCGTTTTTTTACAAATTTTCGGCGGCGCTGGAGCGGCGCGGAATTAACGTCACAACTGATGTGAATGACCCGTCCATTTCGGCGGCGCTAATCATCGGCGGTACGCGCGACCTGGCCGGGCTGTGGCGGCTGAAGCGGCGCGGCGTGCGGCTGGTTCAGCGCCTGGATGGCATCAACTGGATTCAGCGGGTGAAGCCCTCCGCGTGGCGACACTCGCTGCGCGCCGAAGCGGGCAACCTGGCGCTGGCTTTTATCCGTCGTTTTCTGGCGGATGCGGTCGTGTACCAAAGTGAATTTTCGCGCCGCTGGTGGAACGACTGGTACGGCGAATTAAAAACGCCGTTTGCTGTGCGGCATAACGGCGTAGATTTAAATGTCTACCGGCCTGCTGAACGGGGCCGGGCTGCCGGTTTCCGGCTGCTGGTGGTGGAAGGTTCGCTGGCTGGCGGCTACGAGGGCGGCCTGGAAAACGCCGTGCGCCTGGCCGAATCCGCTGCCCCGCTGGTAGACCAGCCGCTGGAATTGGCGGTGGCGGGCGAAGTGTCTGAGGCGCTGCGGGCGGCGTGGAATGTCAAAAGCGCGACGCCAATTACCTGGCTGGGCAAGGTTCCACGCGAGCAAATTCCAGCGCTGATGAATTCGGCGCAGGCGCTTTTTTCGGCGGATGTGCACCCGGCCTGTCCAAACTCGGTGATTGAGGCGCTGGCTTGCGGGCTGCCGGTCGCCGCCTACGATACGGGGTCGCTCTCAGAATTGGTGCCGGATTCGGCGGGGAGGGTGGCGCCCTATGGCGCGAATCCCTGGCGGCTGCAGAGTCCTGTCGCGGGGCCGCTGGCGCGCGGGCTGGCGTTTATTCTACAAAACCAGGCGCAATTTCGCGCAGGCGCTCGCGCGCGAGCCGAGGCGGCTTTTGATTTGGAAGCGATGACAGAGAAATATTTAGAACATTTGTTTTAGTTTTGACGTGTTTTGGGCAGTTGATGCAAAAGCGCCAGGACGGCGAGTACCAGCAGCATCGCCAGCCAGCCAGGCACGCCGAGCGGATTTCCCGCCAGGGCGCTGTCCAGGCCTTCGGGTTTGAGAAAGAGAAAACTGACTCCGGCGATGGCGTTGAAGGCGCCGTGCGCCAGCGCGGGCGCCCAGGGGCTTTGGGTTTTGAGATAGAGCCAGCCGAAAATAATTCCAAGCAGCATACAGCCGATGGTCATCAGCGCAACGCCCAGGTAGGGGTGCAGCGGAAAATTGTAGCCGTGGAAGATGGTGGTTGGCGCGTGCCAAAGCCCCCAGATGATTCCCGTCAGCAGGATGGCAGGCCACTCGCCGAGGGGCAAAAGTTTGGGAAGCAGAAATCCGCGCCAGCCGAGTTCCTCGCCCAGGGCGAAGAGCATGTTGATGAGCGGGGCAAAGGTGAGCGCAGAGAGAATCTGAATCAAGGCGAGCAGTTCAACCGAAGGCAGCGCCTGCTCGGTCTGCGGAGCCTGAGCCAGCATCTCGCGCAAAAGCGTCAGGTTGCCGTCAAATTTTCCTGTGCCGAGCAGCAGCGTAAATCCCAGGGTAAGTTTGGCGATGAGCGCCGGGAGCAGCCAGGCGAAAAGGTAGAAGCGTTTGGGGCCGAGCGTGTTCAGGCGCAGGGCGCGAAAGGGTTCCTTTTCCACCCAGAGCGTGACGGCGATGGCGGCAATTCCCGGCCCCCACATGCCGAGCGCGAAGAGAATCTGGACTGCGGCGGGGTAAAGAATGGGGTTGCCTTTTACGGCCAATGGCGCGATGAACAAAATCCACGAGATGCCGAAGGCAAGCAGCAAAAAAGCGGTGAGTGATTTTTTATTGAGCATGAGATTTCTCAGAGCATGGAGCCGATGGTTTCAACTCGATATTCCCATTGAAGCGGATTTTCTGTCTGGCGGAGTTTCAGGGGATTTGCGCCACAGGTTTCACATGAAACCTGTGGCGCGCAAGGCGTTTTATTTTTTTTCCTGCCGGGCGAATAAAATGTAGGAATATACGACGGGGACGAGGATGGCGACCAGCAAAATGGTGGTCATCAACCACAGGCCGTTTTCGCCCAAAAAGGCGCTGAAGAAAATCACCACGCCGCTTGCCATGAAGGTCTTCGAGCCAAGTTTGTGAGTCTCATCCCAGACGGTATCGCTGGAAAGCGTCCAGGGGGTGCGGATGCCGATGAAGAAATTGCGTTTGGCGCTTTTCATCAGATAGCCAATGCCGATGAAAAGCAGCCCCATTACCGGCAGGAGCATCATCGTCATATTGAAGGCGTAGCCCAGCGCTGCGGCCAGGGTCAGCCCGTGGACGTAGAGCATGTAGACCACAAAGCCAACAATAAAAGCGTTGTACAAGCCGCGAAATTGAGCAATGTTGGCTTTGAGCGGGTCAATCGCCGGAACCGCAAGCAGCAGCAGAGTCAGCCCGGCAGTCATCAGGGGCAGGAGAAATATTCCCCAAAACTTGGACATGCTGCCATCCACTTGCCCCGCGGCGTTCCAATGGGAGGGCATGGGATCGGGCAGTTGGGAATACAGCGCCAGGCCAACGAAGGTGGCGGCGAGAATGAGCAGGAACGAAATTGTGACGGTTAGTTTGTTTGACATTTTTACTTCCTTTGTTTCACGTGAAACG
>JAVHNW010000155.1:5857-17570 GCA_036169755.1 bacterium
CCCAGGATGACGCGCGCCTGCCGCTCGCGCTCGGCTTGTGCCTGTCGGCTCATCGCGTCCTCCAGGTCCTGTGGAATGACGATGTCGCGGATTTCCACGGATTGCACGGTGACGCCCCAGGGGGTGGTGCGTTCATCAATCACCTGCTGCAACTGCTGGTCAATGACACTGCGCCCGACAAGAAGGTCGGCCAGCATCATGCGCCCGGTGATGTCGCGCAGGGCGGTTTGCGCCGCCCAATCCACCGCTGCGTGATAATCTTCCACTTCGAGGGCGGCTTTTTCCGCATCCCAAACCAGCCAGAAAAGCACAGCGTCTACGTCAACGGGAACGGTATCTTTGGTGAGGGTTTTTTGCGCAGCAAAAGGCGTCACCATCACACGATGATCCACCCAGGTCGGAATGACATCCAACAGCGGAATAATCCAAAAGGGCCCCGGCCCCTTCAGCCCCTGAAATTTTCCCAGCCGCAGGACGACGGCTTTTTCCCACTGATTGGCGATTTTTAGCGCGAAAAGAATGTAGATGGCAATCAACATCCAGCCGCCCACCCAGGCGGCGATAATGGCGTCTGCTTGTTTTCCGTCCATAAAAATGGCGCCGAGGGTGGCTAGCGTCATCAGTACTCCGAAAAACATCCCGGCGATGGGGGGAATGTGCGAATCGAGCTTTGTGCCGGTCAACGCGACTTTGGCAAAAATTTTTGTATTCATCGGTTCTCCTTATGCGATGCGTTTATTCAAAGAATTGTTTTTTACCTTTTGCTTTTCATCTTCCAGCGCCTGCGCGCTTTCTTCTGCATTAAATCCCAATCGTTGAGATTCTTCCAGATAGCGCTGCGCCAGCGTGGACAGCGCCTCGCGCCGCAGGGCAGAACTGGCCTCAGGCGGCGGCTGTTCCATGATGAAGGTGCCGCGCCCCTGCTGGGTGGAAATGATGCCGCATTCATCCAACACGCGGTAGGCGCGCGCAACGGTATTGAAGTTGACGCGCAATTGGGTCGCCAGCGCGCGCACGGTTGGCATTTGGTCACCCGGATTCAGCGCACCCGTGGACAGCGATTGCTGTATTTGGGTCACGATTTGACTGGTGACAGGAACATCAGAACGGAGGTCAATTTGAATTTTCATAAGTCAATTATTGTATCATTGTACATTTGTATCATTGTATATTCAACAATGGTGTTTGTCAAGATGTTTCCCGTTACTGGCCTTCTTATGGCGGCGTGGTAGAATCTTTGCGTCATCTTAAATTAAGGAGAATACACAAATGGAAACAACCAAAGGTTCTTTCGCCGTCAAAAAAGGGCTGGCGCAAATGCTCAAAGGCGGCGTGATTATGGATGTGGTCACGCCCGAACAGGCTCGAATTGCTGAAGAGGCTGGCGCCTGCGCGGTGATGGCTTTGGAGCGCGTCCCGGCGGATATCCGCGCCCAGGGCGGCGTGGCGCGCATGAGCGACCCGGAATTGATATTGAAAATTAAAGAAACCGTCAGCATCCCGGTCATGGCAAAATGCCGCATTGGTCATTTTGTCGAAGCCCAAATTTTGGAAGCGCTCAAAGTTGACTACATTGACGAATCTGAAGTGCTGACCCCCGCCGATGAAGAACATCACATTCTCAAGCACAACTTTACCATCCCCTTTGTTTGTGGCTGCCGCAACCTGGGCGAAGCCCTGCGCCGCGTTGGCGAAGGCGCCGCCATGATGCGTACCAAAGGTGAAGCGGGCACCGGGGACGTGGTTGAAGCCGTCCGCCATGCCCGCACTGTCCTGGGCGAAATTCGCCGCATTCAGAACATGCCCGAAGAAGAATTGATGGCCTACGCCAAAACCATTGGCGCGCCGTATGACCTCGTCAAAGAAACCGCCGCGTTGGGGCGCCTGCCCGTCGTCAACTTCGCCGCGGGCGGAATTGCCACCCCCGCCGATGCCGCGCTGATGATGCAGCTCGGCGTGGACGGCGTTTTTGTCGGCTCGGGTATTTTCAAGAGCGGCGACCCAGCCAAACGCGCCGCCGCCATCGTCAAAGCGACCACCCATTTCCGAGATGCCGGTATCCTGGCCGAAGTCAGCAAAAACCTGGGCGAAGCGATGGTTGGTCGCAACATTTCTCAAATGCCCGAAGGCGAAAAAATCGCCGGACGGGGCTGGTAATTTTTTTACCATGAAAATTGGAGTTCTTGCCCTACAGGGCGATTTTGCTGAACACATCACCATGCTGCGGCGCCTCGGCGTTGAAGCGGCGGAAGTGCGCCTGCCCGCCCAACTCGCCGACCTCGACGGGCTGATTCTGCCCGGCGGCGAATCCACCACCATCGGCAAACTGGCTGTCGCCTACGGGCTGATGCAGCCTCTGCGCCAATTCGGTCGTGAAAAGGCCATCTGGGGCACCTGCGCCGGGGCGATTTTTCTCTCGAAAGACGCCCGGCGCGACCAGCCTCTGCTGGGGCTGATGGACATCACCGTTGAGCGCAACGCTTTCGGCGCCCAGGTGGATTCCTTCGAGGCCGACCTGACCCTTGCCGCGCTCGACCCGGCCCCCTACCACGCCGTTTTCATCCGCGCGCCCATCATCGCCACCGTCAGCGGCGCCGCGCAGATTTTATCGGCTTTGCCCGACGGGCGCATTGTTGCCGCGCAGCAAGGCCGCCTGCTCGCCACCTCCTTCCACCCCGAACTAACCAGCGACACCCGCTTTCATCGCTATTTTCTGTCGCTCATCCGCTAACCTCCATGCCCGTCCGCCCGCTCGACCTGCTTGACATCCCCAGTCTCTACCGGCATCGTGACGAGACCTTGTGCCTCGACACGGCGCGACTGCTGACGCGCGGCGCTCCGCTCGACGCGCTGGGCTTTCTCTCCTATTTTGACCCGGCCCGCCACCTGTACGCGGCCCTCGCCGAAGAAAACGAAAAAATCCTACTGGGAGGCATCAGCCAGGCCGCCGGTGATGACTTCGCCCGGCTGCTTTACCTCACCCCGCAGGCCAATCTGACGCACCCAGGCTTGCCTGCCCTGTTGGAAAATCTCTCCATTGAAGCCGGGAACTGGCGCGCCCGGCACATCCTGGCTGAAGTGGATGAAGAATCGCCAATCATCCCGGCCCTGCGCCGGACGGGTTTTTCAGTCTACGCCTGGCAGCGAGTCTGGGACCTGAGCGAGATTCAGCCCGCGGCATCCTCCGGCTGGCAAAACGCCCGACCGGCGCAGCTGACCGCCATTCAGAGCCTGTTTTACCAAATCGTGCCGCCTCTGCTGCACCCCATCGAAGCCCTGCCCCGGCGCGCGGCGGCGGGACTGATTTGCGGCGAAAGTGAAAAATGCTACGTCAGCCTCAACCAGGGCGCCCAGGGAATCTGGCTCATGCCGTTGATTCACCCCGAAGCCTCTGGCGTGGCCCAAAAACTGGCCTCCCTGCTGGCTGTTTTGCCGGAAAGGCGCAGCCGACCGGTTTATCTGTGCGTGCGCTCCTACCAGGCCTGGCTTGAACCGGCGCTGGAAGACCTGGGCGCCAGGCCCGGCTCGCGCCAGGCCGTCATGGTCAAACATCTGGCGCGGCTGGTGATGGATGAGCAGGCGCTGCGCGCTGCCCAGCCTGCGCGCGTAGCCCTCACGCGCACCCAGTTCAAACGCGGAAAATAAAAAATATGTCAGAACAACGCCGAATTACCGATGACCTTGATGCTCTGCTGAATGTTTTGCCCGCCAGTGTTGCCCAGGCCATTCACCAGGCCAATCACTACGATAAATTGCTCGAAATCATCCTCGATTTGGGCCGCCCGCCCACCGCGCGCTTCACCGAAAACGAAACCACCCTGCGCGAGGCCGAAATCAGCGCCGAAGAAATTGCCCAGACCGTGCGCGGCCTCGGCGATTTTGACGCCGACAATCGCGCTGGAATTGAGCGCACCCTGCACCGCATTTCCGCCATTCGCAACCGGCGCGGCCACATTGTCGGGCTGACGCTGCGTGTGGGACGCGCCGTCTACGGCACGATTGACATCATTCAGGATGTCATCGAAAGCGGAAAATCGGTGCTCATTTTGGGCCGCCCCGGCGTGGGAAAAACCACCCTGCTGCGCGAGGCTGCCCGCATCCTGGCCGAAACCCGCCGCGTGGTCATCGTGGACACCTCCAACGAAATCGGCGGCGATGGAGATGTGCCGCACCCCGCCGTTGGTCGCGCCCGCCGGATGCAGGTTCGCGTGCCAACCCTTCAGCATGAAGTCATGATTGAAGCGGTGGAAAATCACAATCCCGAAGTCATCGTGATTGATGAAATTGGGCGCGAGTTGGAAGCCCTGGCCGCCCGCACCATTGCCGAGCGCGGAGTACAGTTAATTGGCACGGCGCACGGTCAGACCCTCGACAACCTGCTGCAAAATCCCACCCTCTCAGACCTGGTCGGCGGCATCGAGGCGGTCACCCTCTCGGACGAGGAAGCCCGCCGCCGGGGTACCCAGAAAACCGTGCTGGAACGCCGCGCTCCGCCCACTTTTGATGTGCTGGTGGAAATTCAGAGCCGCGACCACTTTGCCATCCATGCCGATGTTTCCGCGGCGGTGGACGCCTTTTTGCGCGGCTACCCGCTGCCCGCCGAAAACCGCATTCGGGAGGAGGGAGGCAAGGTGCGGGTCGAAAAAGCCCCCCTCGCGCCGCCAGCCCCCGTCTCTGGGCGCAGCCGCCCGCCGGGCGAGCCGCCGGAGCGGGGCGCGCTTCCTGCGGCGCGTGAACTCGCTGCCAGCCAAAATCACCCCGCCTCGGCGCTTAATCCCGTCAAACTTTATCCATACGGCGTGGCGCGTAATCGCCTGATGCAAAGCGCCAAACGTCTGGGCGTTCCGGCCATCATCGTCCGCACATTGGAGGAGGCCGGCGCCCTGGTTACGCTGCGCTCGTATTACCGCGACCACGAAGCCACCATTATTGAGGCCGAACAGCGCGGCCTGCCAATTTACGTTTTACGCGCCAACAGCGTCAGCCAAATTGACCAGTTTCTGAGCGATTTGTTCAACCTGGCGCCGAGCGATACCAATTTTTTGGGCAATTCCCACGCCGATGACCCCGTGCGCGATGAAATGCAGGCGGCCATCTCTGCCGTGCTGAACGGGGAGCGTTACGTGGATATGCCTCCCGCCGGGCCGATCGTCCGCCGCCTTCAGCACGAAATGGCGCGCGAGGCCAACCTCGTCAGCCATTCTTACGGCAAAGAGCCGCGCCGCTATGTGCGCATTTTCCGCGATTAGCGCCCATGTTCATCACACTTGAAGGTCCCGAAGGCGCTGGCAAAACCTCGCACATTCCGGCGCTGGTGGCGTTTTTGCGCGAGCGCGGTTTGCGCGTCTTTGCCACCCGCGAGCCGGGCGGCACCTCCATCGGCGAGCAAATCCGCGATGTGCTGGGCAATCTCAAAAATACCGAGATGAATCCGCGCACCGAAATTTTGCTTTTTCAGGCGGCGCGCGCCCAAATTGTGGATGAAGTGCTGCGTCCGCGCCTGGCCGCCGGGGAAGTGGTGATTTGTGACCGCTACGCCGATTCGACCCTGGCCTACCAGGGCTACGGCCATCGCCTCGATTTGACCGAACTGCGCCGCGTGGTGAACTTCGCCACGGACGGCCTGACCCCCGACCTGACGATACTGCTCGACCTGGAAGTGGAAACCGGCCTGCAGCGCAAGGCCAAACAGCAAGAGTGGAATCGGCTGGACGCCTACACGCTGGATTTTCACCGCCGCGTGCGGGCGGGCTACCTGGAACTGGCGGCGCAGGAACCGGCCCGCTGGCGCAACCTGGACGCCTCCCAGCCGTGGGAGACGGTGCAGCAGGCGCTGCGGCGTCTCCTGCTGGACAAATTGCGTTAATCAAAAAGAGACCGGAGCCGGTCTCTTTTTGATTGCGCTAGACGTGAATGGCGCGGCCTTCCGCGGCGTGAGCCGCTTCCATCAGCGCCTCCGAAATGGTCGGGTGGGCGTGGACGTTGCGGGAAATTTCTGCTGGGGTCAGTTCCATCATTTGCGCCAGGGTCAGCTCGGGCAGCAGTTCGGTCACTTCGGGGCCAATCAGCGAGGCGCCCAAAATTTCGCCGTATTTTTCATCCATCACCAATTTGACCCACCCGGCGTAATCGCCCAGGCCGAGCGCTTTGCCGTTGGCCTGGAAGGGAAAGCGCCCAATTTTGACGCTGTGGCCGCGCTCCTTGGCCTGGGCCTCCGTCAGCCCAAACGAGGCGATTTGCGGCTGGCAGTAGGTGGCGCGCGGCATCATTTCGTAATTGAGCGGCTGCGTTTCCAGCCCGGCAATCGCTTCGGCGGCCAGAATGCCCATCGCCGAGCCGACATGCGCCAGCATCAGTTTGCCGGTCACATCGCCGATGGCGTAAATGCCGGGGATATTCGTCTGCATTTTTTCGTCAATTTCCACAAAGCCGCGCTCGCTGATTTTGACGCCAAGTTCCTCCAGCCCGATTCCGCGTGAATTGGGGCGGAAGCCAATCGCCACCAGCGCTTGTTCGGCTTCGAGGGTTTGGGTCTCGCCGTTGGCAGAAACGCTGACGCGCACGCCGCTGGCCGTTGCCTCCACCGCTTCGACTTTGTGCCCGGCTAAAATTTTGATGCCGCGCTTTTTGAAGGCTTTTTCCAACTCGGCAGAAATTTCCTCGTCCTCCAGCGGCACGATGCGCGGCAGCATTTCGACAATCGTCACATCCACGCCGTAGGAATTCCAGATGGTGGAAAATTCTACGCCAATGGCGCCAGAGCCGATGACGACCACGCTTTTGGGTTGTTTTTCCTGCAAAATGGCTTCCCAGTAACTGACGATTTTTTCGCCATCCACTTTCCAGGCGCCTGGCACGGCGCTGGAGGCGCCGCTGGCAACGATGATATTTTGGGCTTTCAGCTCGCTGATTTTTCCGTCTTTGTCGGTCACGCTGAGGGTATCGCGGGCGGTCAGTTTGCCCGTTCCCATGAAGACGGCGATGCCGTTTTTCTTCATCAGAAAGCCAATGCCTTTGACCAGCCGGTCTGAAACCTGGCGGCTGCGCTTGACGGCGGCGCTGTAGTCCAATTTTAGGTTTTCAAAGGAAAAGCCAAATTCCTTGCCGCGCTCGCGCAGGGTGTGGGCCACCTCGGCATTTTTGAGCAGGGCTTTGGATGGGATGCAGCCCACGTTGAGGCAGACCCCGCCCAGCCATTGCTTGTCCACGATGGCGGTTTTCAGCCCCAACTGCGCGGCGCGGATGGCGGCGACATAGCCGCCTGGCCCGGCGCCCAAAACAACGACATCAAAAGTTTCAGACATGGTTACTCCTGAGGAAATGAACGTATTTTTGTCCGAATTATACCGTGCGGGTCAGCGCCCGCACAAAACTGGCGGCCATCTGTTCCAGGTTGATTTCTTCTTTGACAATCCGGTAGGATTCTGCGCCCATGCGCCGCAGGCGGGGCAGGTCGCTCAACGCTTCGCGCAGGGTGATTTCCAGCGCGGCGTCATCGCCGGGGGCAATTTGCCAGCCGTTTGCCGGGCGCACCAGGTCGCCTTGCGTGCCATCCCCCTGCGCCACAATCACCGGCAGGCCAAAACTCATCGCCTCCTGCACGGCCAGGCCGCCGCTGCCGGGCAGGACGAATAAATCGGCGGCGCGGAAATACGCCTCCAGCGCCGCGCCGCGTAATGCGCCGGGAAAATGCGCCCAGGCGGGCGCATTGCGCTTTAATTCCACCAAGGCCGGGCCATCACCAACAATCAACACTTCGGGGCGCAGAGTTTCTGGCTGATGGGCGCAGGCCGCCAAAAGAGCCGGGAGGCGTTTGCGGGCCTGCAGCCGCCCGACAAAAAGAATCACGGGGCGGGGATCGGCTGCCGCTGCGGGGGAAGTTTCCAGCCCGGGCAGGGCGACCAGGCGGCGGCTGGAGAAGTCGGCGCCCCTTTCGGGCAGCGCGAAGGCCGGGGCGGGCGAGGCCGCATTCGGTGCGATAAAAACGTTTTCGGCGGGGAATCCTCCGGCGATGTATCGTTCTGCGCCGCGCGCCGAGTAGGCAATCAGCCCGTCCAGGTTGCGCACAAAGCCCCAGGGGCCAGCCGGAGGGCCAAGCCCCCAGCCCAGCACCGGGCGGCGGCGGGCTTTCATCCAGCGCAGGGCGGCGGGGGTGGAAAGGTAGCGCGGGTTGGCTTCGACAATTAAGGCGGCGGGGTCGGCGGTTTCCAGCCAGTTTAACAGCCCGCGCTGAAAGCAAAGGTAGGCGGGCGAGGCCGGGCTGAGGAAGTTTAGATTTTTGGCGTGAGTCAGGTGGGCGCGCTTCAGGGTCTGCGCTGGGGCAATGCCTTCGCCGGGCAGCGGCTGGCCTGCAAAAAGTTGCAGCCCGCCCGCGCAGACCTGCGCCAGGCTTTCAAAAAAAGGGGCGCGGTAGACGGGTAAGACGCGCTGCACCAGGCCGAGTTTGCCTGGAAAAATTTTGATTTCATTCATGCTGGGCAATTAGATAGGCTTTCCAGCCCAAATCGGCGGCGTTGTGCAGGGGCGGGTAGCCGGGGCGCATGGCGCTGAGGCGGTAGCCAGCGCTGGTCAGCGTCTGCCAGGCCGCCTGTTCGGATTCGGGGCCGTGCAGTTCCAGCAGCATCAGCGGGTGGAACTGCTCCAGCGCGCGGCGCATTCCGGGCAGGGCCAGCACTTCGCCGCCTTCAATGTCCATTTTGACAGCCTGGGGCGGCGGATTGCCCTGACCAAAGATGAATTCGTCTAGCGCGAGGGCCGGGACGCGAATTTCGGCGCGGTAGAGGGCGGTGCTGCGCCCGGCGGAACCGGCGGCTTTGCCCATGCCGACCGAGTCGTGGACGTAAAAAGCCACCTCGCCGTTTTGGTCGGTGACGGCGGCGGGGATGATGGTCACGTTTGTCAGGGCGTTGAGCGCCAGGTTTTGGCGAATGCGCTCCAGGTTGGCGGGCAGCGGCTCGAAGGCGAAAACCTGCCCGGTGGGGCCAACCTGTTTCGCCAGCAGCAGGCTGACGTAGCCGATGTTGGCGCCGACATCGTAGACGGTTGCGCCGGGGGAAATCAACTGGCGGATGGCGCTTTGCAATTCTGGTTCGTAGGTTCCCAGCCAGCGGCTTTTTTCAGTTTTCAGGTTGATGAGTACGCGCCAGCCGCGCAAATCGCCGCCGGTCACTTCCACCGTGGAAAGGCCGTCCTCCACCGAGGCGTTCAGCGCGCCGCGCACTATTCGCGCCAGGGGCGCAAAGCGATAAAGCCCCTGCTTGATGGGCAGGGGCAAGAGTTGGGCAATTTTGCTGAAAACGGAGAAGAAAAATTTTTTCATGGTTTCGCCGGGCGCAGGGCTGGCTGCGGCGCTTCCTTTGGATTTTTGAAAAAACCCTCCGGCATGGGGAGCGGGTCAAATTGTTGGTTGGTGTTCAGGGCGCTGACCGGAATGTAATAAAACTGGGTGGTGGCGCGTTCTCCCAGGCCAATATCCTGAAAGGCGAAGAAAAGATAACTGGCGTCCGGGCTCCAGCGCGCGTCACGGTAACAGCACTTGCCCTCCACCGGGTTGACTTTTTGCGCCTTGTGCAGGTCCATATTGTAAACGTACAAATCGCCCCAGCCTTCGTTGCGGATGACGGTGTTCATCACGAAAAGTTTATCGCCATCCCAGTCGAAATCGGGCAGGCGCGGGTTGCTGAGGTAAGCATCTGGGCGGAAGCGCGTGCCGGGGAACTCATCCACCAGCCGAATTTTGGCCGGGTCACAGGCCGAAATATCCAGCACCTGAATTAACTGAACCGATTTGCCCTCCAGCGGCTGATAGGAAATCCAGGAAATCAGGCCGTCATTGCCCCAGCGGAAGTCGAGCGCCGCATCGGCGGATTTGGTGCCGCCGCGGTAGCCAATGCAGCCCTTGAGCGCAATCAGCCCATCGCGCCCGCGCACGGCCTTCAATTTTTCCAGGTTGAAGGGCACGATGTAAATTTCATGGTTGAGCGAAATCGCCACCTGCTTGCCGCTGGGCGAAATGCGGAAGGCGTCCAGGTATTGCGCAAAGGGAAATGACATGACCGTGTCGAAGCGTTCGCTTTTGGCTTCAACCGTATTGACATTGGTTGTACTGATGAAAACCAGCGACTTGCCGCCCGGCAGCCATTGCAGCGATTTTTTCGCGTCCTGGGTGTTGGTCAGCGGGCGCAAATTGGAACCGTCCAAATTCATCAGCCAGATTTCCTGATTGGCGATGAAAGCCAGCTGGTCGGCGCCGCCGATGCCGATGGGCTGGGGCAGCGGCTTTTCGGTGGCGGCTGGTTTGGGCGGGAGCGTGGCGCTTGGCGGAAGCGTGGCTGGACTTTGGCTGGGGGTGGGCAGGGACGTGGCGCTGGCCGGGGGCAGCGTCGCCGCTGGCAGCGTGGGGCTGGCCTGAGGGCGGAATGCGCCGCTGGCAAAGAGGAAAAAGCCCGACCCGGCCAAAATCAGCACAAGCGCCAGCCCGGTGACGGGCAGCAGCCAGCCCGGCAGGCGAGATTCTGCTGGGGCCGGGCGCTCGGCCTGGAGGGTGGCCGGGGCGCTGGCGATTGGCGTGGCAGCCTGCACTGTTTTGGCAGCCATTTTCAGCGTGCCGCCCGCTGCCGGGGTGAAGTCGGGAACTTCTCCGCGAGCAACAGCGCCCAGCGCGGCGGCAAACTCGCGCGTGCTGGCGAAGCGCTCCTCGCGGTTTTTTGCCATGGCGGTTTCGATGATTTTTTCCAGGCCCAGCGGCAGGTTGGGGTTAACATCCAGAATATGCGGCACCGGCTCGGTGATGTGTTTGACGACAATTGCCATCGGGGTATCGGCCTGGTAGGGCTGGCGGCCCGTCAGCATTTCATAGGCGATGACCCCCAGCGCGTAAATATCACTGCGCCCGTCCACGGTTTCACCCTGCCCCTGTTCGGGGCTCATGTAGGCCGGGGTGCCGACAATCGCGCCGCCGGTAACGGTGGCGCCGCTGGTCTGCGTTAATTTGGCAATGCCGAAATCGGAAATGTATGGTTCGCCGCTGCGGTCAAAAAGAATATTGGCAGGTTTTAAATCACGGTGAATGATGCCTTTTTCGTGGGCTTCATCCAGCGCCGGGGCGATTTTTTCCATCAGGTGGGCGGTGTCGGCCACCGAAAGCGGGCTTTGTTTGATGCGCCCGGCCAGGTCGCCGCCGTTCATGTAGCGCATGACGAAGTAAGGTTGGCCGTCTTCCTCGCCTACATCGTAAACGGGCACAATCGCCGGGTGTTCCAGCAGGGCGACAGTTTTGGCCTCCCGCTCGAAGCGCACGCGAAATTGCGGGTCATGCAGCATTTCGTGCGGCAAAACTTTGACGGCGACTTCGCGCTCGAAGCGTGGGTCGTAGGCTTTGTAGACGGTTGCCATGCCGCCCCGCCCCAGTTCAGATTTGATTTCGTATCGGCCAATTTTCTCTGGATTCATGCTGTAAGTATACTAACTTGAAGAGGGGCGTGCAAGCACTTGGCGGGTCTCTTCAACGATGCTATAATTTTTTTCGCGCCCCGGTAGTTCAGTGGATAGAACAAGGCACTCCTAAGGCTTAGACGTGGGTTCGATTCCCACCTGGGGCACAAACGCTAATGATTTTCTAACGTTCTTCGCTTGCAATTTGTCTGGCAATCAGGTACTATTGAAATCAGCAGTGGCCAGGATGCCCCCCTCATCCTGGCCACTGCTATTTTTG
>JAVHNW010000156.1:0-3741 GCA_036169755.1 bacterium
CACTGCTTCAGCGTACGCGCCGCTGACCACAATCACCGGCCACAGACCGGCTTTCAGCGCGGTTTCGGCCACCTGGCGCACAAAGGGCTGACCGTGATAATCGAGCAATTGTTTGGGGCTGCCGAAGCGCGAGGCGGCGCCCGCCGCCAGCACAATTCCGGCCACTGCTTCGCGCACGGCGAAAATTTTCTTTTCCCGCAGGCTGGTGATGACGACTGGCAACCGCCAACTGTCATCGGAGAATTTTTGGCTGACCGCCGCCAATTGCAAATCATCCAGCGCATCTGCCTGATTGAGCAGGAAAACGCGCCGCGCGCCCGCCGGAATATTTTTCAGCCCGCCTTGCGGATGCGCTAAAACGCGGGCGAGATGTTCTGCGCGGATGATTTCACCCGCGCCCAGGCCGCTCAATGCGCCGAAAATTTCCGGGCGGTGAACGTTTTCCGCGTTCAGCGGGCGGTTCAGCCCGGAAAGCCCGGCGCAAATGACGACCACCTCCGCGCAGGGCGGAATGGCGGGTTCGTGTTCTGCCGGGGCTTTGAGCGCTTTGCCGCGTGAACCATCGGCTTCTACCAGCAGGGGAATTTTTTGTTCGCGGGCAATGGCTGCCAGCCGGGTGAGTTGCTCCGGCGTGGGAGCGGGCAGTTTTCCGGTGGCTGGTTCTGGCGCGCCAGTCACCAGGCAGATTCCGCCTTTTGCCAGGGCCAGGCCGATTTCTTTTTCATCAAATTGCAGCGCAGAACTGGCTTGCGCCGCCTGCCATGCGCCCAGATGGGTGGTGGTGGTCAGCAGGGCGCGGCCAAATTCGCGCGCCAGTTGAAAGAGGGCCGCGCTTTTTCCGCCCGCGCCAACCAGGGCGATGATTTCGCCGCCGGTCAGACGCAGGGCGCGGCGCAGGGTCAGGTCAGGGTCGCAGGCCATGAGCGAGCAGGGCTTCCAGTGCGCCGCCGCCGATGGCGAGGGCTTTGTCGGAGACGAGGAAACAGTATTCACGCATGCCGCGCGCGTCCACATCGCCGATTTTGACGCCGCGTGAAACGCGCAGGCCGGGGCGCATCAGGCCGCGCAGCACGCCGGAAAAGGGGCTGAAAATGGGTTCACCGCTGACACGGGCGACCAGCTGCCCCGCGCTGAGCGTCTCGCCGATTTGCGCGTAGCCAGTCAGTAAACCCTCCAGCGGAGCGCGCAGGACGCGGCGCGGGTCGCCTTCGGGCTGGCCGGTGTCGGGGCTGGTGGCGCCCTGCCACAGCACCCGCCCCAGGCGGTGCCCGCGATTGGTTTCGATGGCGGCGTGGCAGTTTGTTCCGGCGCTGAAGCCGGGGCCAAGGCCGATGGTGAAGAGGGCAGTTTTCAGGTCGAGGGTGGGTTGTTCGCTTTTCAGCAGGCGCGCGTCAAGGAGGGCGGAGGGCGCCAGCTGCTGGAGGCCGCTCAGTTGGGGGTCTATCAGGACGGGAATTTCGTTTTGGGCGAGGCTGGCTTGAATCTGCTGAGGTGTTTCCACCCGGCGGGCGGTGATGTTTTCCACGCTGTGGAGGCCCTCGTAGATGGCTTCGGAAAAGGAAACTGCCCGCCGCACCGAGAGCGGTTGGGGCAGTTCGGTGATGAGAATGTGAAATCCGGCGCGGCGCAGGCGGATGGCAACGCCTGTCGCCAAATCGCCGCCGCCTTGGATGATGATGAGAGTCATGCGGGCGATTAAACCATAGTTTTGTGGAAGACTTTTAGGAGGGCAATTTTTGTGGGGTGATTGAAGGGCGCCGGGTCGGCGGGGTAGGGGGCGGGCTGAGAGGGGTCGCTGGCGGTGAAATCTTCGGGGGCGGGGAGCAGGCTTTCGATTTGCAAAAAGCCGTCGGCGCAGAGCGATTCCAGCAGTTCGAGGTAGTCTGCGCCGCTGACAAAAAGCCCGTTGTTGATGGCGACCAGCCATCCGCCGGGTGTGACCAGCGGGCGCAGTTTGTTAATCAGCCGCACGGGGTCGCTTTCCAAATCTACGCGGCCTTTGGCGGTGCTGGAAAAGAAGGGCGGGTCGAGAAAGATGCAGTCGAAGCGCTGGCCCTGTTTTTTGAGGGCGCTGACGGCGGGGAAAAAATCGGCGGCGAGGTAGTCGGCTTTGACGATGGGCAGGCCGTTGAGCGCGCAGGAATCTTTTGCCAGGTTGAGAAATTGACGGTTGCGGTCGAGTTGGACAACGCGCGCGGCGCCGCCCGCCAGAGCGGCCACGCCCAAACTGCCGGTGTAGGCGAAGGTGTTGAGGACACTTTTGCCGCGCAAATTTTCCAGTGCCCAGCGGCGCAGGTTGCGCGTGTCCATATAGAAACTGGTGTCGCGGTTGAGCGTCAGGTGGAGGGCGTAGCGCACGTCCTGTTCGCGGATGTGGGTTGCGGGTTTTTCGCCAAAGGTGAGCAGGCCGCGTTTTTCGGCGTCAGAGCCGCGCCGGGTTTTGATGAGAATCGCTTTCAGCCCCGGCAGGCGGGCGCGGTAGAAGGTTTCGGCGGCGCGCAGGGCGGCGATTCCTTCCAGCGGCGGGTCGGCGTAATTGTGCGGGACGAGGGTCGCGGCGTAGAGTTCTGCGATCAGGTTGGGCGCGCCTTCGCTAAATCCGTTGAAGAGGCGCAGGGCGCTTTGACGATTTTCATCCAGCAAAAAAGCGCGCCGGGTCAGGGCGCGCTCCAGCATGGATTCCAAGGTTTCGGGCGGGCGCATGAATCAGCCAGCCGCTTCGCTCAGTTTTTCGCGCAGCGAGGCGTTGTCCGGTTCGACCAGGATGGCGCCATCGGGGAAGAGAATGGTCGGGACGGCGCGGTTGCCGTGATTAATTTCTTCCACGAAGCGGGCGGCTTGCGGGTCGGTTTCGATGTCAACGTCCTGGTAGGCGATTCCGAGTTCGGCCAGGATGCGGCGGGCGCGGCGGCAGTCGCCGCACCAGGAGCTGCCGTACAAAATGATTTCGGTGGGGCTGCGCTGGTACAGGTTGCTCATTCGGTAACTCCCAGTTTGCGGGCGAGTTCGGTATTGGGCGGCTCAATCAGCATGACGCCGTCTGGAAAGAAAATGGTTGGCACGCGCACACGGCGGGTAATTTTTTCCAGGAAGGCAAAGGCTTGTGGGTTTTTGCCAATTTCCACGTTGATGTAGGCGGCCTGATGGTTGTCCAAAAATTGTTTGGAGCGTTTGCAGTCGGGACACCAGTTGGCGCTGTACATCACAATTTGACTGGGTTTGAGGTTGTAGAGGTCGCCGTTTTCGCTCATGATTTTTTCTCCGCGCAAAATTATACCCGGAGAGAGTAAAAAAAAAATCAGTTGATTGGTACAATAGCCGCATGTCGAAATTGACCAATATCCTGTTTCTGGCCTCCGAAGCCGACCCATTTATCAAAGTCGGCGGGTTGGGCGATGTGGCTGGTTCGCTGCCCTACGCGCTGCAGGCGCTGAACGCCGGGCTGGATGTGCGCCTGGTGATTCCCTTTCACAGCGCCATTCGCGCCGAGGGGCTTTCGCTGGCGCGCGAGGCCGTTTTCAGCGTGCCGCGCGCTGGCGGCGATGTTCCGGCCCAGGTTTTTCGCACCGAAATTCACGGGCTGACGGTCTACCTGATTTCTGGCGCGCCGATTACCGATTCGCTCAAAGTCTATGACCCAACGCCTGCCGTGGATGGCGAAAAATATATCTTCTTCTCGCTGGCCGCGCTCGAACTGGCGCGCCGCCTGGACAGGCGGCCTGATATTTTGCAGGCCAACGA
>JAVHNW010000157.1:0-3726 GCA_036169755.1 bacterium
AATTTTTCCAATCAATCCGTAGTTCATGGTAGCGCTCCTTTTTTTTGTGAGAATAAAAAAGCACGCGGATAGGCGCGTGCTTTTAAGGGTGTAGCGGTTGGGTAAAAAAAGTTAGAACAGTCATAGGCTTGAATCCGATGTTGAAAGTATAAGGCCTTTTAACGCGCGAGTCAACCGCCGTTTTTTTCGTTGCCGTTGCGGCGGGCGATGATTTCCGCCAAAATGCTGACAGCGATTTCCTGCGGCGTTTCGGCGTGAATCTCCAGCCCCAGTGGTGAATGCGCCCTGGCAATTTTTTCCGTGCTGACGCCGTTGGCCCGCAGCCCTTTCAGCGTGGCGGCCCAGCGCCGCTTCGAGCCGATGACGCCAATGTAGGCGGCGGGGCTGTCCAGCAGCGGCGGCAGGCCGGGCACATCCACCGCGCTGCCGCGTGAGGTGAGCACCAGGTAGGTCTGCCGATTAATTTTCAGCGCCTTGGGCAGTTCCGCCATAGGAACGGGGTAAAACTCATCGGCGTCGGGGTTGGCCTCCGCTGAACAAAATTCGGCGCGGTCATCGCTGACCGCCACGCGGAATCCCAGCCACTTCGCCAGGTGCGCCACCGCCCGGCCAACGTGTCCGCCGCCGATGACGACAATTTTCGCCGGGGGGAAAATCGGCTCCACAAAAACCTCCACCTGGCCGCCGCACAGGCCAGGGTCGCCGCGCGCCGGGTCAGCCAGTGTATACGTCAGTTTGCGCGCTTTGCCCTCCGCCAGGACTCGCCCGGCTTCTGCCAGCACGCGGCTTTCCAGCTCGCCGCCGCCGATGGTTCCGCTGAAAGCGCCGCTTTCAAAAACCAGCATTTTGCTGCCCGCGTGACGCGGCACCGAGCCTTGCGATTCGATGACGGTACACAGCGCAGCGCTTTCGCCTCGCGCCAGCGCTTGGGTGATTTCGGCAAAGAGCGAGTTGTCCATGTTTACACCAGCCGCGAGCGGGTTTCCAGCAGCAGGGCCGCTTCGCTTTCCAGCGCCGATTGGGGCAGGGGAATGCCGCGCTCGAAGCCGAAGCGCTCAAAAATATCGGCAAATTCGGCCACGATTTGCGCGTGGCTGAAGCCCATGCTTTCATACGAGTAGCGATGGTCGCTGTGATAACTGCGGGTTTCCTCGGCGGCCTGGGCCACGATTTTTTCCAGCCCGGCGCTTTGCGGGTAGCCAAACTGATGGTAGAAGTTGCGAATGGCCTGTTCGGGGCGGGCAATCAGGTCGTCATAGTTGAGAATCTGGTGGCGGGGCGAGGGGTTTGCGTCCAGGTAGGCCAGCGGGTGGCGGTACCAGTATTTCGCCAGCGCCAGAGTTTCGGCGCGGTAGATATATTTTTCCAGCGGTGTGCCGAAAACGCCCCAGGCGTAACTCAACCACGAGATGGTGGAGGGCAGCATTTCGAGCGGGTTGCGCGCCAGGTAGAGAATGCGCGCTTCGGGGAAGAATTCCTCCAGCGTGGCGATTTTGGCGCTGAAGGCCGGGTTTTTTGAGACGAAATGACGTTTCCCCCCGTCCACATACAGGTGACGCTGGACACAGCCGCGATAAAAGCCCATGATGCGCTGTTTTTCTTCGGCGGGCAGGGCTTCGTCAAAGAAAGTATAGGGCGGCAGTTCATCCAAAAAGGGGAAGAGAAACCCGACAAATGAAGTGTTCCAGATATGGAGCAGAATATTTTCGTCTTCTTCCGGCTCGAACAGGCTGATGCGGTGAATTTTCACCTGTCCCAACCCGCGCTGGTCAATTTTTCGCAAAAAATGTTTGAGCGGCGCGCCGAAAAAGCGGTCAATTTTCCCAATCAGCCGCGAGATTTTGCGTTGGGTGATGCTGGGGGTGATGAAAATTTCCCAGGTGCGCAGGCTGGTGAAGGTTTCCCCGTCACGCGAGAGTAGGCGGTGTAAAAAGGTGGAGCCAGACCGGTAGTTGCCGAGGATGAAAAGTGGTTTTTCCAGCGGCTGAGCCTTGTAGCCGGGAAAAAGCCGGTCGTCGAGCCAGAAGCACAGCCCGGTGAAAAGCGCCCAGCCCGGCCAGACGCTGTAAAACAGGAGCAGGAAAAAAATTCGGCGTGGAGAGAGTTGTCCATGCGTGCCGCGCACGCCAAAAAAAGAGCGCATGGTCATGCGCCAGAACAAGCGAAAATTGTAGGTCATGCGGGAAGGGCCTTTTGTAAAGTTGACGTTAATCAAAAAGCCCGCGCGGGGCTTTTGCGGGCGATATTTTATCAGAGAGCCGGGTTTTCCAGGGCGTTTTTGATGCGCTGCGCCATTTCCAAATGTGCGCTCTGCGCCTGAGAAAAAGCGTAGCCGAAGAGCAAATTGGGCGCGGTCAGGGTCATCTGAACGTGGATGTGGGTTTGACCGCCGCTTTCGCTCAGCGTGGTCTGGTTGCGGACGGTGGTTTGCGGCGACTGGTAGGCCTCGGTCAAAATTTCCTCGTCGCTGACGCGCAAAATATCGGCGCGGTAGCGAATGCGGAAGCTGAGGAAGCCCCACTTCAGCCGGTCGGTAATCCAGTAGCGGCGCAGCGCTCCCGGCGGGGGCGGCGCGCTTTCCACTTTGACAATCAGCGGGTGAATTTGCGAGTGCTGGCTGAATTCGGACAGCATTTGATGGGCGCGTTCGCGCGGACAGCGGGCAAAAATATCGTAGGTGAAGGTTCCGGTTTTCATTTTTATTGAACGATGATTTCGATGAAAATGGGTTGGCCGAAGGCCTGGCCGCGTTCATCGTAGGCCTGCCAGGCCGAGCGATACAGGCCAGGTTCGGTTGGCGCGGTAAAAAGCAGCCGCAGGATGATTTCGCTGCCGGGCCGGGCCGGGTAAAGCGCCTGTTCGGGCGGCGCTCCCAGCGGGGAAAATCCATCCACCAGCCGCAGGCGGTAGTCGGCTCCCCAGGCGCAGTTTCCGCTGTTGCGCACTTGCCATTGTTTTTCGATGAAACTGCCAGGGGCGACAACGCTGCCATCCGGGTAATTTAAATCGGCCAGATAATCGAGATTTGGCGCGCAGGGTGGCGTGGGACTGGGCGCGGGGCTGGGAGTTGCGCTGGCGGGCGCGGCGCTGGCTGGCGGCTGGGTCGGCGCCGCGAGACGGATTTCGGTGGCGGCGGCGGTGACTCGCGCCGGGGCGCTGGGGGCCACGAAGGGGGTCGGGCTGAGCGGGGCGCAGGCTGCCAGCGTCAGCAGAAAAAGAATACGCGCTGTTTTCACAGCGCGTATTGTATCATTCTGGTCAGGCGAGGCCTTACTCGTCACTGCTGGATTCTTCGGCGCCGGGGTCAATCGGCAGCACCAACTCGCCGCCGAGGGCTTTTTGGCGGATGACAGTTTCGATTTCGCGCGCCAGTTCGCCGTTTTGGCGCAGGTATTCTTTGGCGTTTTCGCGTCCCTGGCCGATGCGGATTTCGCCGTAGGAGAAGAAGGCGCCGCGCTTGGTGATGATTTCCAGGTTGGTCGCCAGATCCAGCAAGTCGCCGACTTTGGAGATGCCTTCGTTGAACATGATGTCAAATTCGGCGGTGCGGAAGGGCGGGGCGACTTTGTTTTTGACGACACGCACGCGGGTGCGATTGCCGATGACTTCATCGCCAACTTTGATGCTTTGCACGCGCCGCACATCCAAACGAATGGAGGCGTAAAATTTGAGCGCGTTGCCGCCGGTGGTGGTTTCGGGGTTGCCGAACATGACGCCGATTTTTTG
>JAVHNW010000158.1:0-3722 GCA_036169755.1 bacterium
GGCACAATCAGATGCTTGTCTTTCAGAATGGCTTCCGCCATTTGAGCGCAAGCGGCGGCAGGCGCGTAGTAGGCCGAGGTCTTCAGCAGGTTGACGATTTCGCCGCCGCCCTTGCGGGTGCGGGCGACAATCGCCTCCAGCCGGTCAGCGGGCAGGTAATCGCGCAGCGGAATCCCGGCTACGTTGGAGTGGCGCGTTAGCGGAACCATTTCATCACCGTGACCGCCCAACACATAGCAGCTGATATTTTCCACGCTGACGCCGGTTTCCATGGCGACAAAAGCGCGCATACGGGCCGAGTCAAGAATTCCCGCCTGGCCGATGACACGCTCGCGCGGCAAACCGGTCTTTTTAAGCGCCAGGTAGGCCATTGTGTCGAGCGGATTGGTCAGCACGACAAAAATGGTATCAGGCGAATACTTAAGGCACTGCTCTGCCGCCGGGCCGACAATTCCGGCATTGGCCGAGAGCAAATCATCGCGGCTCATGCCCGGCTTGCGCGGCAGACCAGCCGTGATAATGACAATGTCGGACCCGGCAGTGGCAGAATAATCATTCGCGCCCACCAGAGAAACATCTTTGCCCACAATGGGCATGGCTTCCTGCAGGTCAAGGCTCTTGCCCTGCGGTACGCCTTCCACAATATCCACCAGCACAATGTCAGCCAATTCACGTTCAGCCAACCAGTGAGCGGTGCTTGCCCCGGTCATCCCGGCGCCGATGATAGAGATTTTGTTCATTGCTCCTCCATAAGCAAAAAAGTAGATTCTTTATACCCTACCGAGCGGTAGGGACATAGTTCTTTTTGTCACACCTTTTGTACAAAATTGTAACAAAAAATGGACTAAGCCAGTTGTTTTTCGAGGAAATGCGTGGCCTGAATCGCCGCCGCCGCGCCCATGCCCGCCGAGGTAATTACCTGGCGAAAATGGTCATCGGTGACTTCGCCCGCCACAAAAACGCCAGGGAGGCTGGTTTCCATGTGCGCATTCGATTGAATATAACCGGCTTCGTCCATTTTCAATTGACCGCGAAACATCTGTGTGTTCGGCGTGTGGCCGATGAAGATAAAAACACCGTCCGTTTCGAGAGAACTTTCCTCGCCGCTTTGTATATTTTTCAGCGCCACGCCGGTCACTTTGTCGCCACCCAAAATGCGGGTGACGGCGCTGTTCCAAACGAAATTCACTTTGGGATGATTAAAGGCCCGGTTTTGGAGGACTTTCCCCGCCCGAAGCGTATCGCGCCGATGGATAATCGTCACCGAGGAGGCGAAGCGCGTCAGAAACAGGCCTTCCTCCAGCGCCGAATCGCCTCCGCCAACGACGACGACTTTTTTATCCTTGAAGAACCAGCCATCACAGGTGGCGCAGTACGAAACGCCTTTGCCGGTCAATTCGACTTCGCCCGCAACTTCGAGGTGGTTGGGGCGCGCGCCGGTGGCGACAATCAGCGTTTCGGCCAGGTAAATGCCATTATCGCCAGTAACTTTGAAGGGCCGCTGGTTTAAGTCCACGCTTTGGGCGGTATCAAATTCCACTTTGGCGCCAAAACGCTCAGCCTGTTTCTGAAACAGTTCGCCCAATTCGGCGCCGCCAACGCCTTCGGGAAAACCAGGGTAATTTTCAATGGTGTGAGTTAGCGCGGCCTGGCCGCCAAATTCCATGCCGGTCAGCACCAGCGGTTCGAGTTCGGCGCGCGCGGCGTAGAGGGCGGCAGAAAGCCCCGCCGGGCCGGAGCCCAGCACGAGCACTTTGGCTTGTTTGGTTTCCGCAGAAGCCGAAGGAGTGGATAGATTGCCGATCGTGAACATTTTTACCTCGTAAAGTTGAATTTTCGACAGAGTCATTTTATCAGATGCGCGCCGCAGAAGAAAGTGACCGAGAAGATGGAAAACATCACCCGCTTTTGATGACATCCGGCCAGCGAAAAAAAGCGCCGTTTCTGATACACTTTATTGTGATAAATATCACAATAAATCTGGAGGCGCTTATGAGTGAACTTCGCATTGACGCGCTGCTGCCCGCCGAAATGGCAACACGCGCCGAATATTTGGGGGTACGCAAAGCCGAAATGCCCGCTCTGAAAATGTTTATGCTGGCTGTTTTGGCGGGGGCGTTTATTTCGCTGGGCGCGGTTTTTGCCACCACCGTCAGCGCGGGCGGCATGACCATCAGCGCGGCAGATGGCGCGGCAGCCTTCAGCGCCGGAATGCCTTTTGGGGTGACGCGCCTGCTGGCGGGGCTGGTTTTTTCGCTCGGCCTGATTTTGGTCGTCATCGGCGGGGCAGAACTTTTCACCGGCAATAATCTGATTGTCATGGCCTGGGCCAGCAAAAAAGTCAGCACGGTGGCGCTGCTGCGCAACTGGGGAATTGTCTACGCTGGCAATTTTCTCGGCGCGATTGGCACGGTTTTTCTGATGCTGATGACGCGCCAGTACAGTTTCGGCGCATCGGCGGTCGGCATCGCCGCGCTGAAAACGGCCATCGCCAAATGTGAGATGACCTTCCCGCAGGCGCTGGCGCTGGGCATTTTGTGCAATGCGCTGGTCTGCCTGGCGGTGTGGATGACCTTCAGCGCGCGCAGTACCACCGATAAAATTTTGGCCATCATTTTTCCAATTACAGCGTTTGTGGCGGCAGGTTTTGAGCACAGCATTGCCAATATGTATTTTGTGCCTTACGGCCTGTTGCTGGCGCAGTTTGACCCGCAATTCGTCAGCAGCGTGGCCGGGAAGTTACCTCATCTTGAAGCGCTGACCTGGGGTAATTTCATCGCCAACAATTTGATTCCCGTCACGCTCGGCAACATCATCGGCGGGGCGGTTTTGGTGGCGGCAGCATACTGGGCGATTTTTCTGCACCAGCGCGAAGACTAATTGGATACCATAAAAAAGGAGAAAACGATGAAATCGTACGTGCTCATCAAAGTCCGCACCGGAGAAATCAAGGAAGTCGTCAAACAACTGCGCAAAATGCCAAACATCAAAAGCGCAGAAATGACCTTTGGCCCTTATGATGTGATTGCCGTGGTGGAACACGCCGACCTGAACAAATTGGGTTTGCTGATCGCTGCCGAAATTCAACCCATTCCCGGCATCGAACAAACGCTGACCTGCCTGGCAGTCGATATTTAAGCAAAAATCTCGTTAAAAAAGCGGTCTGACAGGTTTTGCCTGCCAGACCGCTTTTTGGATTGGCGGGCTGCCGATTATGTCCCTTCCTGCCAGGAGCCCAGGTATTTCACCTGTTCGGCTGTCAGGGTGTCAACTTTGATGCCCATCGACTCGAGTTTCAGACGGGCGATTTCTTTGTCAATGTCTTCGGGGACGGTGTAGACTTTCTTTTCCAGGCGGCTGGCGTTTTTGACCATGTATTCGGCGGAGAGCGCCTGGTTGGCGAAAGACATGTCCATGACCGAGGCCGGGTGGCCCTCAGCGGAGGCCAGGTTAATCAGACGGCCTTCGCCCAAAATGTTGATTTTGCGCCCGTCTTTGGTGGTGTACTGGTCAACATAAGGCCGCACCAGCGCCGGATCGCTTTTGGACATGGCGCGCAGGGCCGGGATGTTGATTTCCACGTTGAAGTGACCCGAATTGGCAACCAGCGCCCCGTCTTTCATCACTTTAAAATGTGGGCCGTCAATCACGTTCAGGTCACCGGTGACGGTGCAGAAGATGTCGCCAACTTTGGCCGCATCCATCATCGGCATGACTTCAAA
>JAVHNW010000159.1:0-3676 GCA_036169755.1 bacterium
CCGCCCTGCCGAATTACTACACCATGTTGGGGCTCTCGCGCAGCGCCAGCGCAGAGGAAATTCGGCACGCTTATCTCAAACACGCCAAAAAACTGCACCCCGATACCAACCTCGCGCCCGGCGAAACTGAACTTTTTTTGGATGTGCAGCAGGCGTACCAGGTTCTTTCTGACCCGCAGCGCCGCGCCGCCTACGACGCCACGCTCCCGCCCGAAGTGGAAAAAACCGCCGACAGCCCGGTTGTGCTCGATACGCTGCTCAGCCGAAAACAAATTTCCAGCGGCGGCGGCTCGCAGTTAATCTACATTTTGATGGATTTTCTTCAGGCCCAAAAAACCGAAGAAAGCGGCACCCCTCCCCTCAATCTTTGCCTGGCGCTCGACAACTCAACCTCCATGAAAGGCGCCAGCCTCGACGTGGTCAAGGCCACCACCTCGCAGCTGCTGCGCCGCATGCGCCCCCAGGATATTTTCTCCATCGTCAGTTTTAACGACCGCGCCGAAGTAGTCGTCCCCGCCAGCCGCCAGACCAATCTGCACCGCGCCGAAAATCGCGCCCAAATGCTGCAGGCCTTCGGCGGCACCGAAATCTTGCGCGGCCTCGAAGCCGCCCTGGAGGAAGTGCGCCGCTACGCGGGCCGCGGCACGGTCAATCACATCGTTCTGCTGACGGATGGCCGTACCTACGGTGACGAACAGGCCTGCTACAACCTGGCCCAGCAAGCCGCCCAGGAAGGCATTGGCATCAGCGGTCTGGGAATTGGCAGCGGCTGGAACGATACCTTTCTCGATAAGCTGGCAACCCTCACCGGCGGAAACTCCATCTACGTTTCACAGCCGCAAGACATTGAGCGTTTTCTCAACGAAAAATTCAGCCATCTATCGCATACCTACGCTGAAAATATTATCCTGCGCCTGCAGGAAACCCCCAGGGCCAGGATTAACTACGCCTTCCGACTCCAGCCGGAAGTTGGCCCGCTGGCCATTGGCCCGGTGATGCGTCTTGGGCCGATTCTGCACGACACGCCGCTGACGGTGATTCTCGAAATCAACATCTCTGGCGCGACACCAGACGAGGAAATCATTGAGTTGTTGCTTGGCAAAGCGGAAGTGATTTCGGCCATACTGCCCGCGCCCATTCCCGACATTCCGCTCAAGGTTCAAGTCAGCGTCAACCCCGAATCGCACACCGAGACGCCGCCCGCCACGCTGGTGCAGGCCCTCTCCAAATTAACGCTGTACCGCATTCAAGAACGAGCTCAGGAATCCGTTAAAAAAGGCGAATATGTCAAGGCCACGCAGCAGCTGCAGCGCCTGGCGACTCATCTTCTGGGGCAGGGCGAGCAGGCCCTGGCGCGCACCATCCTGCTCGAAGTGGAAAATATCGAAAAAAATCAGGCGTTTAGTGACGCCGGTGAAAAACAAATCAAATATGGCACACGAGCCTTGTTTCTGCCAACGGGAGGCCGCAAATGATTATTTGCCCAAATTGCAAACACGAAGAACCAGACGGCTCAATTTTTTGCAGCGAATGTGGTATGCAAATTCTTCAGGCTGAGCCCAAAAAGACGCAGCAAATTACTGAAGATGACAGTGACTTGGATACCGGCGCCGTTCAACCCGCTCCGCAAAAAGTTGGTGACGCCTGGATTACCCTGCATCTGCTGGATAGCGGCCAAATGCTGCCGATTAATGACCGCTTTGAATTTACGCTGGGACGCATCAGCGAAAATCAGCCAATTATGCCCGACGTAGACATGACGCCCTACCGCGCGTATGACCACGGCGTTTCCCGTTTACACGCGGTCATCAAAGCCATCAACGGCCAGACGATTGTGATGGATTTAGGTTCGTCCAACGGAACCTACCTGAACGGGACGCGGCTGACGCCCAACGTGGAAAACCCCCTGCGCCATGGCGATGTCATCGCCCTGGGCAAACTTAAAATTCAGATTATTTTATCGGCCTAGGAGCGCGCCATGCCGTCAGTCTTGGTTCATATTGCCAACGAAGACCCCGTTTTGGGCGAAGTTGAACAACTCCCCGGCGTCTCCGACACCAGCCTTCTGGTGAAAAATCCCCGGCGGCGCGATGGCAAGGATTTGATGTTTCTGCTCGCCAACGTAACTCAGGTCATTTGGCCGATGGCGCGCATCAACTTCATCGAAATTCTGCCCGGCGAAGACGAAGAAGAACTGGTTTCCTTCATCCGCGAGTAAAAAATTATGCCCGAAGAATTTGACCGTCGAAAAATTTTGGTGGTGGATGACGAAGAGCGCATGGTGCGTTTTATTCGTCTTAACCTGGAACATGACGGCTTCCTCGTCAGCGAAGCCTTCAACGGAAAACAGGCTGTTCAAAAACTGCGCGATGTCACTCCCGACTTAATTGTGCTGGACGTGATGATGCCCGACTTGAACGGTTTTGAAGTATTGGAAATGATTCGGGAAATTAGCAGCGTGCCGGTCATTATGCTGACCGCCAAAAGCGAGGAAGATGACCGCGTGCGAGGTCTGGAGTTGGGCGCGGATGATTACGTCACCAAACCCTTCAGCCCGCGCGAACTGGTCAGCCGCGTCAAGGCGGTTTTGCGCCGCACCGAAGGCGCCAGCGGCTCGATGCACGGCCTGCTGGAAATTGACGAGCGGCTGAAAATAGATTTTGACCGCCGAGAAATCTGGCTGGAAGGCAAAACCGTCAAGCTGCGCCCCACCGAATATAGGCTGCTGTTCCACCTGGTGCAGAATGCGGGCTGGGTGGTTTCACACGACCAACTGCTGGCAAAAGTTTGGGGCTACGAATATCGTGACGAGCCGCACTATGTGCGGCTCTATATTAATTATCTGCGCCAAAAACTGGAAAAAGACCCCGCCAACCCGGTCTATATCCTCACCGAGCGGGCGGTCGGCTACCGGTTTATGGATTTTCGCCGCCAAAAGGAATAATCAACGGCGGCGGTGATTGTTGCGCGGGCGGTTTTCCCGGACAGGCTGGGAAACCGCCTTTTCTTTTTCCGGCAGGGGGCCGTAGGCTGCCTGTTGATAGAATTCATCCACCAGCATCGTCAGCAGCGAAAGTTCCTCTTCGCTTTCCGCCAGCGCGCGCGCCAGCGGAATAAAGCGCTTACTGCGCTCCGTTTGCAATTTATCGCGCGAGCGCAGACGCGCTTCCAGCAGGGCGGTCGCCCGCTCGGCCACCACCGTCTGCACATCGGCATCGTTCGGGATGGGGCGTTCTTCCATCGAAATGCTGTATTGTTTGGCAATTTTTTCCAGCGTGAACTTTTCCCCTTTGTTGACCAACGAAACGGCGATTCCGGCGGCACCCGCCCGCCCGGTGCGCCCGGCGCGGTGAATGTAGGATTCGGCTTCTTCCGGCGGCTCGTACTGGACAACGTGCGACAGGCTGGGAATATCCAACCCCCGCGCGGCGATGTCGGTCGCCACCAAAAACCGCAGCGTGCTGCGCCGCACCCGCTCCAAAACCGCCTCGCGCGCCGCCTGTGAATAGTCGGCGGTCAATTCATCCGCGTCATAGCCAAAACGCTGCAGGACAACCGTCACATAATGTACCTGGGCCTTGGTGTTGCAAAAAATGATGGCCGAGGCTGGTTGTTCCACCTCAATCCAGCGCACCAGGCTGCGGTCTTTGTCCATGCCGTCCACGACATAGAAAAT
>JAVHNW010000160.1:0-3674 GCA_036169755.1 bacterium
GTGCAGCCGGTCGGCGCGGTCGCGCTTTTCGGTAAGGAAGATGATGGGGATGTTATTGGTTTTGCGGTCAGAGCGCAGGCGGCGGGCGACTTCGTAACCGTCAATATCTGGCAGACGAATGTCGAGAATAATCAGGTCGGGGCGGGCGGTGTTTGCCGCGCGCACGCCATCTTCGCCCCAATTTACCGTAAAGACTTCGTAATTTTGAACGCGAAAATAGGCATTGAGCATGTCTGCCACGTCCAAATCGTCTTCAACAATCAAAATTTTTGATTTTTCTTCAGCCACGTCCGCCTCGCTACGCGATGGGTTCTTTTTGGATGATAAATTCACAAACGTCATCGCCCAGGCCGATACACTTGGATTCGTTGACACGGAATTCATTCCCGCCGGAAACCCATTTTAGGCCTTCCTGAAGCAGGCCGACCGCCACAAAGCAGACGGGCTTATCCACACCAGAACGTCCCCAGCACACCGGGCATTTGTGGATGGTGTAGACAAATTCGTTTTCGCGTTCTTCAACGGTGCTGAGTTGGTCAGAAACCTGGCTGAAAATTTTCGCCATGGCCGGGATGCCGATGCGCATCTTGGCCTGCAGGGGCAAAACCTTGAAGGCCAGGTCGCCAGCGCCAGCCAGGGCGCCGAAGTTTCGCAGCGCATCGGCAAAGGTGGCGCGTCCAGCGCGCAGGGCCAGGCCGCGTCCGCCGCGCGGGCCGTACATTTCTTCCAGCGCGATATTGATGGAGGAAATATCGGCAAAATCGAACTGCTTTTCCAAATTATCCGGGGGATAGTTGTCAATGTAGGCAGTCAGACCCGCAAGGTTGAGAATGGCGTTGAGGCCATTCTTGCCCATCACTTCTTCGAGGGCCTTGATCATAATCAGGCCAAATTTATTGGGGTAGTACAAACCGGCTTTTTGAATGGGGCTCATTTTGGGTTCCGCCTTAGATAAGTTTTTCCAGGTCTTCAGTGGCCCGGCGCATATCGAGGAAGATGAGACCAAGTTTGGCCTGTTCACGCGCCAGCGCAGTAAGTACAGCTTCCTGACCAACCGACATCAGGATAACAAAGCCTTTTTCACCTTTGATGTAAACTTGTTCGAGAGAACCGCGACCAAGTTCACTGGCAATGCGTTCTCCCAGGGAGAGCATGGCGGCAGACATGGCCGAAACCCGGTCTTCTTCCACACCCTGCGGCAAAGCGGAGGCAATACTTAACCCGTCCACGCTGACAACGGCGGAGGCTTCAATATCTGGCGAAGAAGCCTGCAATTGGCGCAGGCGGTCTACCATTTGCTGAGTACGAGACTTGGACAAGGCAACCCTCCTAAAAAAGAATGAATTTCATGCCGAATGAGCATGAAATTTAACATAGCAACTTAAGTGTGTCAAGCCGAAACGGTGAGGTAATTATAGCACGAGACTTGCAAAGAGTTTACACTTTGGCGCGCGGGGACGACTGGCCTCTCGGCTATAATGTGGATGAAATCGAGGTAAAAACGAATGATATTGAAAAAAATGATTTACAGCGCCGCGCTGATTCTTTTTTGGGTAACCAGCCTGAACGCGACTCCGGCCCGGGCGCAGGAAACGCCGCCGCCAGCCGAATCTGACTCTGGGGCGGTGGTTTGCGCTCCGGGCGTGTACGCCCCCGACCCCGGCGAATGCCTGCCACTGGGGCCTTCTCAAACGCTGAAAGAAATGTCTGGCCTGGGGATACCCTACCCGCTGACGGCGCTGCCGACCATGCGCCCAGCCGACACGCTCAATTATGTTCCGTACCAATACTTCAAAATTACCGAGCCATTTACCCACACCTACCCCAGCCTGGAAGCCGCCATAGACAAAACCAGCGCCATTCGCCAACTTGGGCCAGGAAATTTACTTTACGTCAGTTACAACCGCGTGGAAGACACCGGGCACGGCGTCTATTTTCTCCTGCCCTCCGGTGAGTGGATGCCAGGGGCCGGAACCCGCGTTTCGGTGCCGATTTTTCAGGGGTTTGAGTTTTACGCCACACCACGCAACGCTTTCGGCTGGGTGCTCGACCAGGCCAAAGTGCGCTCCCAGCCCGATTACGGCGATGAAATGCTGGTGACGGGCAGTCTGCCCCGCTACAGCGTGGTGCAGGTCTACACATCTATGACGATTGAAAATACCGAATGGCTCTTAATTGGCCCCAATCAATGGCTGGAAGGACGCCAGGTAGGCGTGGTCTGGCCGCATACCACCCCACCGGCTGTAATCAGCGGCGACCGGTGGATTGATGTAAACCTGGCCGAGCAAACCCTGGCTGTGTACGACAAAAATCAAATGGTGTTCGCCACGCTGATTGCCAGCGGCCTCGACCCCTTTTTTACCCGCCCCGGCGTGTTTCAAATTTATCAGAAAAAAGAAAGTGAGCACATGACCGGCGCTTTTGAAGCCGACCGCTCGGATTATTATGATTTGGAAAATGTGCCCTACACCCTCTATTTTGACAAGGCGCGCGCCATTCACGGCGCGTATTGGCGGGCGCTATTTGGCTACCCGCAGTCTCATGGCTGCGTCAATATGTCGGTGGGCGATTCGGCCTGGATTTTTCAATGGGCGCACGAAGGCGATTGGGTGTACGTTCACGACCCCAGCGGCGCTACGCCTAGCGACCCGGCTTTTTACGGCGATGGCGGCGCATAAAAGATTACGCGCCTACCGACAGGTGGCCGCTCTCAGAAGCGGGGTCATCCGTCAGCAGTTGAATGGCATGTTCGAGGACGGGGATGACCACGGCGAAATTTTCCAGCGCCGCCTTCGGGCTGCCGGGCAGGTTGATGATCAGCGTTTGGCGGCGGATGCCAGAAACAGCGCGGGAAAGCATGGCGTGGGGAGTGGCGCGCAAACTGGCGGCGCGCATGGCCTCGTCCAGACCGGGGGTCAGTCGCTCCACCACGCGGCGGGTGGCTTCGGGGGTGATGTCGCGCGGCGCAAAACCAGTTCCGCCGGTGGTGAGAATCACGTCAAATTGGCCGGAGTCGCACCAAAGGGTCAATTCGGCGAGAATCAGGTCGAGGTCGTCGGGCAGAATATTGGTCTGAATCAGCTGCCAGCCGCGCGCCGTCAGCGCTTCAGCCAGCGCCGGGCCCGAGGCGTCGGGGCGTTCGCCGCGCGCGGAGCGATCCGAGAGGGTTAATATTCCAAAGCGCAGAGTCATTTTTGGGCCAGCTGCTCGCGCAGGGCCTGAATCAGGTCGTCGGGCATGAAGGGTTTGAGTAGGAAGATGTTGGCTCCGGCGGCGAGGCATTGTTCGCGCAGGTCCATGCCAGAGGCCATCAGCACCACCAGGTTTTTAAAACGCGGGTCGGCGCGCAGGCGGCGCAGAAAGTCGAGGCCGTTGCCTTGAGTCAGGTGAACGTCCAGCATGAGCGCATCGGGGGTTTCGCGTTCCAGCGCGGCTAGCAAATCATCCGTTTCGGCCAGAGTGACGGTTTGGAAACCCTCCAGCCCGAGCAAGGTTTTCAGCAGCGAGACCATCATGGCGTCATCTTCAGCCAGCATGATTTTCGGCATCAGCAGATTCTTTCTTTTTGCGGGGTTTGGCAGGTTTTTTGGGGGCGGGGGCTGCTTCCAGCGCGGCATTTTGCACATCTTCCACGGTGTCGGCCAGGATAAAGGTCATCGCTTTTTTGACTTCTT
>JAVHNW010000161.1:0-3619 GCA_036169755.1 bacterium
AGCACACCGGCCTGGTGTTGGATTTTGCCAGCCGGGCCTGCCGCATCAGCGGCGTGAGTTCTGTTTCACTGGTGAAAGAGGCCGAACCGCGCATCCACCCGGCTGGCAGCCTCTTCCCCCTGAAAGAGTTGGGGCTGGCGGAAGCGCCCGTGGACGACATCCGCCCGGAAGCGTGGGAATTAATTCGACAGGCGCAATCCCCCGCCGAAAACAGCGAGCAGCCCCCGGCAGAACTGCTCGCCCTGGCAGAAAAACGCCTGCAGGCGCGCAACGCCAAAGACTGGGCCCAGGCCGACAGCCTGCGTCAACAAATTCAGGCCGCTGGCTGGCTGGTAAAAGATTCGCCGGAAGGCTGGCAATTAACCCGCGCCTGATTTACCAGCCGCGAATGTACGGCTCCCACTCCAGGTTTTCCGCCAGGCGCTGACCGAATAAATAGGCGGCGCTGGCAGGCGGTTCGCTGGGCTGAGAAAGCAACATCATGCGCGCCTCTTCGAGCCTGCGCCCGCCCTTTCGATGGTTACACGAAGCGCAAGCCGTGATGACATTCAGCCAGGTGTGTGGCCCGCCCAAATGTCGCGGAAAAATGTGATCCACGGTCAGATTTCCGCCTCGTTTGCCACAGTACTGACAGGTATAATCATCGCGCCGAAAGATTTCGGCGCGATTGAGTTTGACATGCGGGCGCGGACGCTGTACCATGCCTTCCAGGCGAATGACCGAAGGACGCGGAAAAGCGCGCGAGACAGTTTGAATGGTTCCCCGCCCATTGGCAATCAACGCGGCCTTCCCCGTGAGCATCAACCCCAGGGCGCGGCGCAAATTGCAAACATTGAGCGGTTCAAAGTTGGCGTTGAGGACCAGGACGGGCGCGTCCATGGCACAGCCTCCCGAATGGCCGCAATTATACCTCTTGACCCCCGGCCCACTTTCGGGCAGGCCGAGCGAGGAAAAACTCTATGAATGTGATGATTGCTGGCGGTACAGGTTTAATTGGTTCGGCGCTCACCCGCGAACTATTAACGGCGGGACACAGCGTCAGCATTTTAACTCGCGCTCCGGGCAAGGCGCGTCTGCCGCAGGGCGTAAAAGCCCTGGGCTGGGATGATGAGGCCTGGCTCGCCGCCCTGGCGCAAAGCGAGGCTGTCGTCAACCTGGCCGGCGCCACCATCGGCCAGTGGCCCTGGTCAGCGGAGCGCAAACGCCAAATTTTACAGAGCCGAGTTCGGGCGGGCGAGGCTTTTGTTCAGGCCCTTGGCAAACTATCCTCCCCGCCGCGCATTTACCTGCAGGCCTCTGGCGTGGGATATTACGGCCCGCGCGGCCTGGAAGCGCTCAACGAAGACAGCCCGATGGGCGGCGACTTTCTGGCCGGCGTTGCCCACGAGTGGGAAGCCTCCAGCCGCTTAATTGACTCGATGGGCGTGCGGCGCGTCATTTTACGCAGCGGTCTGGTGCTGGACGCGCGCGGCGGCGTCTTGCCGCTGATGGCGCTGCCCGTGCGCCTCTTTGCGGGCGGCCCGCTGGGCGAGGGCCAACAGGGAATTTCGTGGATTCATCTGCAGGACGAGGTGAACGCCATCCGCTTTTTATTGGAAAACGACAAGGCGCGCGGCGCCTTCAACCTGACTTCCCCCAACCCACTTTCCAACGCCGATTTTTTGCGCGCGTTGGCGCGAAGTTTACACCGCCCTTACTGGCTGCCCGCCCCAGCCTTCGCCCTGCGCCTGGCCCTGGGCGAAATGAGCGAACTGCTGCTCACCGGCCAATACGCCCTGCCGCAAAAACTCATCAACCTGGGCTTTGACTTCCATTTTGAAAGCATCCACGCCGCATTCAAAAACCTGTTTCAAGGCGAATAAACACCCATGCAAGTCGGCACCGTTCAAAAACTGATTGACATTTTCAACCGCTCCTTCGTCCGGCTAAATGCCAGCGTCTCGTTGGACAAGCTGGAAGAACTGGCCGTGACCATTCACCGCGGCATGACGGCCCAGGCGCGTCACTTTCACACGCTCGAACACGTTTTCTCCTTCGTAGACCCGGACGATCCCATTCGCACCCTGGCGGCCCTCTACCACGACCTGGTCTACTACCCGGTGGATTTGGGATTCTCGCCCTCCATCTGGAAAATCATCTCGCCCTACCTGGAACAACGCGGCCCAGAATTTTCCCTGCGCCAGCCGATAGCGGCCAGCGATGAAGCGGCGCTGCTGACCCTGGAAGTTTTCGGCCTGCTGCCTGGGCAGGCGCTCGCCTCCTTCAACGCGCTCAACGAATTTTTGAGCGCCCTGGTGATGAACAAACAGCTAGAATCGACCGTCCACAAAAAAGATTTGCTGCTGATGACCATTTGCATCGAAGCGACCATTCCCTTTCGCGCGGCGCCGCGTGGGCCGAGTCATTTCTCGGCCATGCAAACCCGCCTGGGCGCAATCGCCGCCCGCCACGCCATCGCCCTGAGCGAGGCGGAAATCACCGACACCATTCACAAAGCGGTGCTTTTTTCCAATAAAGACATTGAAAATTTTGCCGAAACCGACCCTGGCCGCTTTCTCGACAACACCTGGAAACTGCTGCCCGAAACCAACCCAGCCCTGCGCCTGCCCGATGTCTACTCCATCGGCACCTACCGCCAGGCCCTGAAAAAAATGGCCGATTTTTTTGACACGCTCGACCCCGACTCTGTCTTCAACCAATATCAGGGCGTGCCCAGCGACCAGGAATTTTCGCTGATGCTGGCCTCAGCGCGCAGCAACGTCCGCATTGCGCGTGAATATCTCAAAATCAAAATTCTCGCCATGACAATTTTGGAGGCGCTGGCAGTCGCCACCGGCGGCGATGCGCCAGTTTCACTCTTTATGGGGGATGTGCCGCGCGAGGGCGTCAGCATCAAACGCCTGGAATATTTTCTACCCGAGTTGGAGCCACCCGCCTGGGTGGATGAAAACTCGGTGCTTTACCGCCTGCTGGAAGCGGGCCGAGCCAGCGAGACCAGTTTCGACATGAAAAATTCACCACTGGCGTTGTTCATTTATAAAAGCCTGCCGCCGCAGGAAATCGGCGCCGCGCTGCAACTTGCGCAGGAAATGTACAGCGGGGAAATCAGCCCCGATGCGTTTCTGACAAGAATCAACCGCGCCGTAGTCGCCCCGATTGCGAGCGCCAGCGCGCTGATGGTTTTCACCCGCCGCCTGGCGCTGTCAAAATATGCCGAACATTGACTTCCGCTTCCTTTGGGGTATAATCTGAGCCGCTCAACGGTCGACTAGCTCAATGGCAGAGCAACTGACTCTTAATCAGTGGGTTCAGGGTTCAAGTCCCTGGTCGATCACCTACAACCACCAGATATGGTGGTTTTTTGTTTCAAAAACCCAATATGCAGGGGGCAGTTTAGGCGCTGGAACCCGTCCTGGCATTCGTCGGTGCAAGTCATACAGTGCTATCTCGTCCATTCCCCTGACCTTTTGGTACGACGGCTCGTTGGGGAGATTCACGTCAGCGGATACGATGATTCCGTCCACGCAGGGAACGCAGGCGTGGGATCGGTATGCGTATGTCAACAATAATCCGGTCAGGTATAACGACCCAAGCGGACATAGGGCCCGTGATGGCGTTG
>JAVHNW010000162.1:0-857 GCA_036169755.1 bacterium
CTCATGGTGGCGGCAACGGCCGCTGGCACGCTCATCTCGCGGGATTCCGGCGTCACGTTTGAACACGGGCCGGACCCGGTGGGGCATGCGCCCTCGCTGTCTGTGGTGGTGGGACCGGGCCGCAACGCGTTCATGGCGGTGGGGACGCGGCAGGGGCTGGCCATCTCCACCAACGGCGGAGGTACGTTCCAGGTGGCCCTGCTGCCCGGGGAGGGTGCCCGCCACGCGGTGGTGAGCCTGGCGTTGGAGGGCGGCCAGGGCCGTCTCTACGCGCTCACGCCCAACATGCTCTACGGCGGCGCGGCGGGTGGGGTTATCGGCTTTCAGGTCTTTATATTTGTCCAATTCGGTTTGGGCGTCATCCACCAGTTTTTTCTTATCGCTGGCGTCCGCGTCAGCCGTATCAATCTGATCCTGAATGGAATTGGGGCTGACCTTCTCCCAGGCGATTTGCGCGGCGGCGCGAGTCAGCTGCGCCTGCAGGTAGGACTCCCAGGCCTGAGCGCGAAAAAGCGCCTCGCTGCGGATAAATTCATCATAGGCCAGCTGCGCCTGAGTCAGTTCCAAATTGGCGGCGGCCAGCGCGGCGGCAGCCTGTTCGCTGTCGGCCAGACGCAGCAGAGGGTCGCCCGCGCGGACAATTTGTCCCTCCTGCGCCAGAATTTCTTGAACAGCGCCGCGCGCAGAAAAGGAAAGTTTGGCATCCTGGCGGGGGAGAATATGTCCCTCGGCGATGACCAGATTGGGGCTGGCCGTGACTGCCGGAGCGGGAGTGTTCTGCGGCGCGGCGCAAGCCGTCAGCAGCAGAGCCAACATCATCAGCGCCAGCGCCATCCGGATGATCATTGCGCCACTCC
>JAVHNW010000162.1:867-1629 GCA_036169755.1 bacterium
GTTTTTTTCATACGAGTCTCTTTTTTCCTTTTTTCATTCTTCATTTGTTCGCCGGCTGAAGCCGGCGCTACACCAAGTGTCCTACTCATACGCCAGCACCTCGCGGATAGTGAGCCGGGCGGCGTTACGAGCGGGAACAACACTGGCGACCACCGAAAGAACAAGCACCAGGCCAAGCCAGATAAAATAGCCCAGCGGCGTAAATACTATGGCGATGGGAGTCTCAAAAACTGCCAGACTGACGATGGTGGACAGCAAATAGGTGAACGGAAGCGACAAAACCAAACCCAGCAGCCACGAAAGCAGACCGACCACCACGCCCTCCACAATCACCATGCGGATAATTTCACCGTCCCCGGCGCCGATGGCGCGCATAATGCCAATTTCGCGGGTACGCTCCAGCACGTTCATACCCATCGTGCCGGTCAGCCCCATCGCGCCGACAACCGCCGTCAGCACCGCCATAATCAGCAGAAAAATGACCAGAATATCGAGGCTTTCGGTGGCATTTTTCAACGCCGAAAGGCCGGGGCGCGCCTGTTGCAATTTGTAGCCCAAAGCGCGGAAATGCTGGTCGAGCGCATCGCTCATCTGACGCTGATAAGGCTGGTCGTGCCGGTCAGTCATCACGCGGAAAGAAAATGAACGATTGGCTAAATTTGTCTCACGCGAGAAAAACTCATAGGTGCCGTAGGCAATCAGCCCTTCGCGGTCAATAAATTTGAACAACCCCACCACCTGCCACTGCTCCTTGCGCCCATT
>JAVHNW010000162.1:1639-14421 GCA_036169755.1 bacterium
CCGGGGAAACTGCGCAAAATACCCTCCGTCATGGCAATCTGACGGGTATCACCCGCCTGCACCCAACGCCCGGCCACCGGGTCGGCATTGACCATGCGGCTGCCAGCGGGCGGGGCCAACACCGTCACATTTTCGGCCAGCGAACCGTCCGGGTAAAGCACTTCCACCTGAGCAAAAGCCCAACCTTCCACATCCGCCACCCCCGGCACCTGACGCGCCACCATTTCAATTTCATCCAGGCGGTAGGGTTTGGTGAAGTCGAGAGTCACATCGGCCACAAAATAGCGCCCAACATTGTCCATGTACGAAAACAGGGTCGTGCGCACGTTGAACACAGCAATAAAAATCGCGCCGCCCATGGTCAGGGTAAAAAGAGTGAGAATGAGACGATTGCGCCGCCGGAAAGTGTTACGCAGCGAAATGAGCAGCGGCCTGGGAAGGTGGATTCCACGCCGCAGCAGGGATTGCGCCGCCCGAACCTGAAAATGCTCCCAGGCGGATGCGCGCCTGGCCCCCGCCGGTTTATCGGCGGCGTCCCCAGCCGCATCGCCGCTGATGGCTTTCAGCACGGTAATGCGCGAGCCGCTGCGAACCGGAATCAGCCCGGCAAAAAGTGGCACAAAAATGCCAATCAAAATCTGAATCAGAAACGCCAGCGGCACAATTCGGTAGCCCAACAGGCTGAAGCCCAATTTATCCGCGATGAAAACCGACAGCCCGTAAGCGCCCTGCCCGCCCAGCGGAACCGCTATCAGCAGGGCCAGCAAGCCAAAAGCCAGAATCAAGGTCAGGTACATGCCAAAAATCTGATTGGCGCGCCCCCCGATAAGTTTCATCACCCCGATATGGCGCAAATGCTGGTTGAGCAGGGCCGCCAGAGTGTTGGCAATTAACGAGGACGAAAGAAAAACGATCAGAATGCCGAGCGCCAGCAAGATGCCCAACACGGCGTTGACAGTGGATGCCAGCGGATGTTCGTTGGTGAGGGCGGTGCGGGTGCGGAAAACATCCTTGCCAGTGCGCTTGATGCGGTCGCCCAGGTCGGCGGCAACAGCGCGGATGTGCGCCTCGTCATTTTTCCCCTCGCTGACAGTGGCGTAAACCCGGTTGAATAAATCCGGCTGCTGCAGGGTGGGCAGAGTAGACATGGTGACATACACAAAGGGCGGGGCCAAAAAGTCATCTGCGCCGGTGGTGGGGTCTTGCACAACGCCGACAACTTTGAGGCTTTTCAGGCTGCCATCGGGCAGTTCAAAGATCAGGTCATCGCCCACGGCAATCGAAAATTCCTGTAAGATTTTTTTCTCCAGCACCACTTCGCGCTTGGCCGGGTCGGTGGAGCCGCTGAGCGGCGTCAGCAGATTGATCTCATTTTTGCGGAAATTATCCACGCCGACCACCGCTACCGAAGTCCACTGCGCAGCGCTGGAGGAGCGGGCGCGCAGGTTGAAGACGCGCCGCCCAACCGCTGTTTCGATGCCGGGGGCGTTTTGCAGCGAGGACAAAAAGTCGCGGTCAAAGTCTTCGGTGCGCAACTCGATATTGGCGGGGATATTGGCGGCATACGCCTTGCTCATATCGTTGGAGATAATGGCATACGCGCCGGAAATTACACCAATCGAAAATACGCCCACAGCGATTGAAAAAACAACCAGCAGGGTGCGGGTTTTGTTATCCCATAAATCTGAAAGCACTTTTCGCCAGCGAGGTTTCATTTTTTATCCTTACTTTTCTCTTCCACTCTGGCTTGCACCATGCCGCGCAGCGCTTCCAGCGTCACCGGCGAATCGTGCAAGACTTCCTGCAGGGCGGCGTGGGGGATGGAAAGCGTTTCCAGCGGCGCGCCCGCGGCGGCACAGACACTGGCAAGCGCTTTGCCGCCGCGCAGTAATTCCATTTCGCCAAAAAATTCGCCCATTTGGAGTTGGAAAACTTGTTCGCGGCCTTTTTTGTTCGGCACGCGCACTTCCGCCGCGCCAGAGCAAATGATATACAGGTTTTCCACGTGTTGGTCACGATTCAAAATCCACTCGCCAGGGGAAAACGTCTGAGCGCGGGTTTGTCTGGTCAGCGCGAGCAGCTGTCGGTGCGAAAGCAGCGGAAAAGCCAGGGCAATGGCTTCATCCACCACTTCACCATCTGAAATGATGACGGTGCGATTGGTGCGCTCGGTCAGGCTGGGATCGTGAGTCACCATCACCACCGTTTTGCCCTGTTCCGCAAAATGTTGAAAAAGTTCAATCACCACGTCTGCCGTGCGGGTGTCGAGGTTGCCGGTCGGCTCATCCGCCACCAGCAGGGGCGGGTCATTGGCCAGGGCGCGCGCCAGGGCTGCCAGCTGCTGCTGCCCGGTGGAAACTGCGAAGGGGAGTTTCCCGGCTTGTTTTTCCAGACCCACCCGGCGCAGCAGTTCCAGGGCACGCGCCGGACGCTCATCCACATCATACATGCCGACATAATCCATCGGCAGCATGACATTTTCCTGCAAAGTCAGCATGGGCAGTAGTTGAAAAAATTGAAAGACAATGCCCATATTTTTGCCGCGCCACAGCGAGCGGCGGCTTTCGCTCATGCTGTACAAATCCACTCCGCCGACACATACCTGGCCGGAAGTCGGGTGGTCAATGCCTGTCATCATGTTCAGCAAGGTGCTTTTACCGCTGCCGCTTTTGCCGATAATTGCTACAAATTCTCCGCGCTTGAAGGTCAAATCAACGCCCTTCAAGACGGTGAATTCGCCCGCGGCGTTTTTGAATATTTTCACCACCCGGCGCAAATCAATCATCGTTTCGGTCATACTTTTGTCACCTTTACCGGCCTACTTTCTACCTTTGACTCATTCGCCGGCCCCGCCAGCTCTCCCTCTGTCAGCGTCAGATGACGCCCAAAGCGCGGCATCAGGCCCGTGTCGTGCGTCACCATCACAATCGTTTTTCCGTTTTGCGCCAGACGCTCAAAGACATCGAAAATGTGGTCGGCGGTGACCGAGTCGAGCGAGCCGGTAGGCTCATCAGCCACTAAAATCGGCGGGTCGTTAGCCAGAGCGCGAGCAATGGCTACACGCTGCTGCTGACCGCCGGAAATGTAGGCGGGCAATTTATTGGCGTGTTCGGGAATTTCCACCATTTCCAGCAGTTCCATTGCCCGGCGACGGCTTTCACGCGGGCGGTACAGGCCGCACAAATCCATCGGCAAAAGGATGTTTTCCAGCAGGGTCAGCATCGGCAGCAGTTGAAAGGACTGGTAAATGACGCCCATGCTGCGTCCGCGCCACAGGGCCAGGTCGTTTTCGCTCAGGCGGTGAACGGAAACCTCCGCCCCAGCGCGCACCATCACCTCGCCCTCCGTGAGATGGTCTACGCCGGTCAGCATGTTGAGCAAAGTGCTTTTGCCCGCGCCACTTTTGCCGACAATCCCCAAAAATTCCCCCGCCTGCGCGGAGAAGGAAACGCCGCGCAGGGCGGGAAATTCGCCCGCTTCGGTGCGGTAGGTTTTACTGACATTTTGAAATTCGATCAGCGGAGAAGCCACGGAACGCTCACTTGAGAAAATTTGATTTTATAGACTTTGTCCATAAATAGACGTTGTCTATTATAATTGGGCTTGCGAGTCTGTCAAGGCAAGCATGAAAATTCACCCTGCAAAAAAAGTGGAGCCAAAAAAATGGATGAAAAGCCAAAAACCGACCGGCGGGTAGTGCGCACCCGTCAGATTTTGCGGCAAAGCCTGATGGCGTTAGTGCAGGAAAAAGGCTACGAATCCATCTCGGTGGAAGAAATTGTCTCCCGCGCCGATGTGGGGCGGGCAACCTTCTACCTGCATTATCATGACAAGGAAGAGCTGCTGCTGGATGAATTCAACGAGCTGGCGCGCGAGCGGGTGCAGGCGCTGACGAAAATTCCCTTTGCGCTGTGGCTGCCAGGGGCCGAAGAAACTCCGCCCGCCGAAAATAAACCCAGCCCGCCGTTTTTGATGATTTTTCAGCATGTGGCCGAACACCAGGATTTGTACCGCCTGCTGCTGCAAAATCAGAGTTCCAGCCGGGTGGGGCAGCGCCTGCGCGAGATTGTGACCGAATCCATCAATACGTTTTTGGAAGCCAAAAAAGCCAACGACCCGCTGCCGCTGCTGCTGGAAATTCCCGCCGAACTGCTGGCGGCTTTTTTCAACGGGGCGCTGGTGGGCAGCATCGCCTGGTGGCTGGAGCATTCCGAAATATCGGTGGAAGAAATGACGCGCATGTTTCAGCGCATGTTTTTACCCGGAGCGCGGCGCATCATCGTTGGACAAATTTAAGCCAGGACAGCCCAAACCCGGCGACTTACCCTACACAAAAAATCTTTGATAGGATTCGATAGCCCCACACGCTACAATCAGCCCATGAACAAACCCACTTTTCTCACCTTCAACGCCCCGGCGCCGGATGTGGACTTGCTGAACACGCGCGGAGAAAGCCTGCGCCTTTCCAGCCTGTGGCAAAACGCCCCACTGGTTCTGGCTTTCACCCGCGATTTTGGCTGCCCGCAGTGTAAAGAGATGATGGACAAACTTCACGCCCTGCAGCCCGACTTGCAAAAACGCGGGCTGCTCCTGGTAATTGTGACTCAGGGCACGCCGGAACAAGCCGCCACCTTTTGCGCGGAACGCGCCCCCGGCGCAACCTGCCTGGCCGACCCAGAGCGGCGGGCCTACTCCGCCTACGGGCTGAGTCGCGGCTCGGCCTGGCAAACCCTGCTCGCGCCGCGCATCTGGAGCGGGAACCGCCGTCTGCAACGCGAAAAAGGCTACCGCCCCGAAGTTCCCCCCGCCGGGCAGGACTCTTTCGTCATGTCCGGGACTTTCGTCATCGGGCGCGATGGGCGCATTCGCCTGCCATATTACTATCAAGACATCGCCGATCACCCGCCCGTGGATTTGCTCCTGCACGGGCTGATGGGCATGGATTGGGATTCTCCGCTGGAAGGAAATATTCGACCCGCATGAACGCTCTTGCTCTGGCTGTTTACCTTTCTTGGCAGGAAATTTGGCGCAACCGGGGCCGTTTTCTGCTGGTCAGTCTGGTCATTGCCCTCATTACCCTGCTGGTGCTGTTTATCGCCGCTCTGGGCGAGGGGCTGGGCAACGCCAACCGACAATATTTGGCAAATCTGGAAGCCGACCGCCTGGTGTACCGCGAAAAAAGTGACTTTGTGATTCCCTCCTCGCGGGTGGAACGCTCCGCCGCCCGCGCCATTCGCCGCGTGGACGGCGTGGCTGACGCCGGGGGAATCGCGGCCTCCAACGCCTCCATTTTGCTGACGGGCGATAAAACCCTCAAAGTCTCGCTGCTGGGCGTGGAACCAGGCCGCCCCGGCGACCCGGCAGTGACACAGGGCCGCGCTCTGAGCGGTGACGAAGCCAAAGAAGCGGTGATTGACCTGAACGTTCTTCAACGCTCCGACATCAACGTAGGTGACATGATTACCCTGCGAGTGACGCAGGGAACCAAAGACCAGTTCTACCGCCTGCGCGTGGTCGGCGCAACCGCCGGTCAGCTGTACACCTTTCAGCCTTCGGTCTTCATCCCCTACGGGACCTGGGACCGGGTGCGCACCAAATCAGACGCGGAACTGACTCAGCCCTCATCAACGGTCAATATCGTGGCTGTCCGCCTCAGCCCAGGCGCAAATCCGGCGGCAGCGGAACAGGCCATTTTGCAAAACGTCCCCAATGTAGAAATCGCCAGCCTGGAAAAGGCCATCGCCAACGTGCCGGGCTACTCGGCCCAGCAAAGCACAGTGCAAACCCAGGCCGTCTTCACCCTGCTGATTGGCGTGCTGGTCATCGGCGGATTTTTCCAAATTCAAATTTTGCAAAAAGTGCCGCAAATTGGGGTGCTGAAAGCCATCGGCGCGGATAATTTTCTGGTCGGCGCGGCGGCAGTGCTGCAAATTATTCTCACAACCGTGCTGGGAGTGGGAATGGGCGGCCTGCTGGCTTTCGTATTCTCGCTCAGTTTTCCACCCACTGTGCCGATTGTCTTTAACGGCCTCAATTCGGCCATTGCAGTCGCCGCCCTGCTGGCGATTGGCCCGCTGGGCGGGCTGGTATCCATTTTCTACGCGGTCAAAATCGAGCCGCTCAAAGCCCTCCGCCTGTCGTAACGCGGCAATTCCTTTTCATTTTTCCCCCTTTCCTATGCCCATCGCCCTCGAAGTTAAAAACGTAGTCAAAACTTTTCCGTCCGAAGCGGGAGAAATCCGCGCGGTGGACGATGTTTCCTTCTCCGTCCAATCTGGCGAATTTGTGGCCCTGGTTGGGCCCAGCGGCTCCGGCAAAACCACCATGCTCTCCATTTTGGCGGCCCTGCTGACGCCCAGCTCCGGCCAGGTGCTGATTGACGGCGTGGACTTATCCCAGATGAGTGAAAGTGACCGGGTAGCCCTGCGCCGCGAGAAAATCGGCTTCACTTTTCAATCCAACAATCTGATTCCCTACCTGACCGCGCGCGAAAACGTGGGGCTGATGCTGCGCCTGAATGGACGATTCGACCGAAGCGGAGCCTTGCGCTCGGAAGAATTACTGGCCCGCCTCGGGCTGGCCGAGCGTCTGAACAATCTCCCCGCCCAAATGTCGGGGGGACAGCAGCAGCGGGTGGCGATTGCCCGCGCCCTGATTCACAGCCCCAGCGTTGTCCTGGCCGATGAACCAACCGCCAGCCTGGACACAGAACGCGCCTATCAGGTGGTGGAAACTTTCGCCGCGTTGATACACGAAAACAACCGCGCCGGAATCATGGTGACGCACGACCTGCGCATGTGTCAGCACGTTGACCGCATCTTGCAAATGCGTGACGGAAAATTGGTCAACGTCTACGAAAGCCAGGAAGAAATTTTGCGCCTGGCAAAAGGAGAATAGCGCAAGCCAAAACTGGCGCGGCAATCATCAATTGGACTACCCGCCAAAAGAAACCACTACCCGCCGGATACTTCCATCACGGCAAAAAATACGGCGGCTGTTTTCCTCATCCAACCCGCGCCCCAAAAAGGTGCGGGTTGTTTCATCAACATAATAAATAATCACCTCGTCACGCTTGCCAAATTGCAGCGTGATGGGAGTCTGGCAGACAAAACAGGTCAACGAGGCAGCGGGCAAGGCAAAAATCTGTTCTTCGCCGCCCACATCGAGACAAGTGAAATTTTGTGGGGATGTCAATAATTCGGATTTATCCAGCAGAAAGGGGCTAAAAGACAGCCGACCATCGGCAAAAATCAAACCACTTTCCGCCTGGCGGGTGAGAATTTCCTCCTTCACCATGCCGGTCATCCCCGGCTGACGCGCGCCGCCCTGCCTGGGTGTGTGGGAATACGGATCAGTCGGAAAAGCGCCATATTCCGCCGGAGATTTTCGACAGCCCAACCCGGCGCGAATCTCCTCGTAGGCCGCGCGAAACTCCGCCGCTTCCGGGCGATTCTCAAAACGTTGGGCATTTTCCTGCACCGCCAACAGTAGTTTGGAAACCATGTGCCAGTAGACGCTGCCCAATCCTTCGTAGGCAAAAAAAGTGCCAGAACGCCCGGTAAATTCGGCGTGATGAAAAACACGTTCAAACAGAGAAAGAATAGACTCAGATTCCGCTTCCACCAGCGCAGCGTACTTTGGGTTGGTTTTCAGAACAGTCAGAGCCTGGCGCAGATCGCGGGCATTGCGGAAATCACCGTTGAAGTGAAAATTGCCGCGCGTGTCGCGCACAAACAGCGAAGTTTCGCCAAGCTGCGCCAGCGCGGCGGGCAGTTTGAGAGGGCGAATTTCTTCGGGCAAAATATTGTTCTTTTGTAAAAACGCGGGGAGTACCTTATCGGGGTAGAGAATGTAGGTACGCTGGTCGGGGCGGTAGAGAGCGCTTTGGCGGAGAGCGCGCAGCAGGGCAAGCGATTCTTCAGCAGAAAGCAAACCCGAGGAAAGAATGGCTACCTGCCCTTCGAGCATTTCATACAAACGGTCAATATGCGCGGTTTTCGACTCCAGACGCAGCAGGTTATAGGCGTGATAAAGCGCGTCAGGGCGGCGATTGGCGCGCAGGCTGTGTTCCACATAGTGCTGGGCCAGAGCCAAAAAATCTTGAAGTTCTGAAGCCGAAACCTGGCTGACCTCGCCGGAAAAGCCGTTTTGATAGAAAGCCCAGCGATAGCGGCTACCCGCTTCGCCAAGGGCGTCCAGCATGGCGCGGCGCGAAGCAGGAGAAAAAGAACCCTCCAGCAGCGGTTGAAATTGGCGTAAAACGGAGTGTATCGCTGCAAACCAGGCGCTCACCTGGGTATGCAGAATAAAATCAGCCTGCTCGCCCCCAATCAGCTCGCGGAAGAAGGCGATGAAACGGCGCAAATAACCCAGCGTGACAACGGACAATCCGCGCCCAACCAGAGCATTATTGGCGTCATTCCACTCGGGGCGCTGGGTATTCATCCAAATGCCGCCTTCGGGGACAAAATTGACCAATTTCGCCAGCAGGAGGGTGAGCAGCTTTTCGGTCAGCGAAGCAAGCAGCGGGCTGCCGTCCGCGGCGCAGAGCAGACGGGCGTCCGCGCCGCGCTGCTTTACGGCCTGTTCAATCCGTTCGTGCAAGGCATGGTCGAAGGCAATACTGTCGTAGGAATTTTGCAGCAGTTCCGCGTAGGGCGCAATGCGGTAGGGAACGTTGGCATAGCTCCAAAGCGACTGATGCAGCAGGTTACGCAGTGCGCCAGGGTGCAGGCGGGCGCTGGCTTCCATCAACTTCTCCAAATAGATAATTTGATGGTCGCTCCAGTAACCAATATTCGACCAGGGATTGCCTTCTTCGGGAATTTCCCAATCCAGCCCGGCGCGGCTGATGCGGTAGGGATTGTATCCATCGGCGGTAGTGGCGCTCAGAAAAACGCCTATCATCGCTTCAGTATATTCGGGGTAGGAATACGCCAGGGCCTCCCAGTTTTGAAAAATATCGCGCCAGTTGCCTTCATAATCGAGACGTTGGGATGCATCGGGGTTTTTCAGGTTGATGAAAAAGCGATTCCAGGGACGGCTGGGGTCGCCGTGTCTGCGGCTGAAGGTGAGCGGGAGGTAGGTGAGCAGCAAGCGGCTGAGGGTGGGCGACTCTTGTTCGGCGGCGCGGCGTTTCAGGTCGTCCAGGAGCAGGCGCGCGGGGAGCGAATCCAAAAAATCAGCGTACTGGCGAACAATGCCGCGCTGATGCGTTTCTAAAAATTCCAACAAGTCGGCTTTATCAATCCAATATTGGTTGGCAAAAACACCGCCGCGCATGACGTTGAACAGCGTATTGGAAAAATGATGCGCGCTTGCCAGTTGATTTTGCGAAACTTGAATTCCATCGGCGCTGGCGACAATTTTTTGCAGGTTAAAGGCGTTGTAATCCATGTCCTGCTCAATTTCCTGCCACTGAGAATCGGGCGGGGTTTGCAAAAAATCGCGCAGGCGGAACAAATCAGACTGGTCGTGTTGAACATCCGCCACCAACTGCCAGGCGCCTTCCTGCCCCGCATCCAGCGATAATTGAGCGTGAACAAAATAGGCGGCCCGTTGGCCGCGTACCTCGCTTTCCGGCTGGATTTTGCCACCAAAGCGAAATCCATCCAACTGCCGCGAAGAGAGCAGGAAGCCCAGGGGGGACAGCCCGACCTGGAAAACGCTTGTCGCCCGCAGTGATTCGCTGGGTTCGGCCAGGTCCGTCAGCCGCGAGTTGAGGCTGAAAATCCCCAGCCCGGTTTCGGCATCCAATTCACTTCGTTTGTAGGCATCCAGCAGACAGCTGTACATGTTTTGCGTGCTGGCGCTGACGTAGGCGGGAATCAGATTTTGCAAACCATCGAGCAGTTCCAGCTCGCAAGGAACTTTCAGGCGGCTGAGATTTTTCAGCCAGCTGGTTTTGATAAAGCCGAAGCGTTCACCCATGCGCCAGGCGTAGCGGAATCGCAGCTGAAGCGAGTGATTAATCTCCTCAAAAATGAGCGCGCTGCCGGGGATGTTTTTGTACAGATTGCGCTCCACGCGATACAGCCCCTGCTGACGAATGGAAAAAGGTTCCCACAGCCAGGTCCGCGCGGCGCGGGTGACGCGCAGTATGGTTTTTGCGCCCGTGTTTTCGCTGTTTTCAGCCAATTTATCTTCTGTGTAGTACGGAAACAGCGCCTGGTCGGGGTGAGCGCGTCCTGCCGAAAGGCCGCCGCTGGAGGCGACAAACAGCCAATGATTGCCCCCGCTGACAATGCTCATAAAAAAGGGGGGCATTGCGTCGTAGTGGGCAATCTTATAAAAAGGTTCGCCAATCAGATGAACATATTGACCGCTGACATCGGCGGAGGCGTTGGGGAGCAGCGTCTCGCCAAGGTAGATGGGTTGATTTTTAAGCATGAAAACTTCTCCGCGGCGTTTAGAGAGTAGTGATTTTCACCCAGTCCACCAGCAGCCTGACGGACTGGCGTTGAATCTGCGCCAGGCTTTGAGCGGGCAGGCCGTAATAAGGCTGCGTGACACCATTGGTTTTGAAAGGGTACGTTCCACCGAGGGCCAGGTTGAGAAGGATGTATTTTTCCGCGTCAAAGCGCCATTCGCCAAAGAAATTGACCATGGGCCGGGTAACGCGATATATCATTTCGTCATCCACAAAAAAAGACAGGCCGTCGGAAGCGCATTCCACAGCGTAGACGTGCCATTCGGCAATCTGATACGGCGCAGGAAAGTATTTTTTGTTTACCAAAGCGCTCTCGCCAGAATAATTGGCGCCATGCACGGCAGCGCTGATCCAATCGGGTTCACCGACAGATTCCATAACGTCAATTTCGCCACAGTCCGGCCATTCGCCCGAGGCGCCCAGCGCCCAAAAAGCGGGCCACGCCCCGGGCAGGGCGGGCAGTTTCAGGCGGGCGGCGAGGCGCCCACAGCGAAAAGTCACTTTTTCGCGGGTATGAATACGCCCAGAGATGAAATCCAATCCTTCGCCTTGCGCGCTGCGAAAACCGGGGCGATACTGAGCCTGCAAGACCAGGACGCCGCGCGAATCGGGTTCGTCCTGGCTGAGAAAAACGGTTTCGGGCAAATCGGCGTAGGCTTGCAGTTCGTGGTTGTAGATTTTTTCTTCGGTCACTTCCACGTTCCAGGCTTGAGGGTTGAGGCTGGAGGCGGTGAAGTCGTCGAAAAAGAGAATCTCAGGGTTGTTTTTCATAGACGCGGAGGTAATCCACCTGGTATTGGGCGGGAAACGCCGTCTGCGGGCTGACCATGCCGCCGAGCGTGCCACCGACTGCCAGGTTGAGGATGAAGAAGAAGGGTTGGTCAAAGACCCAGGGGCGGCTGCCCACGTCTGCACGGGTGACGGTGTGGTAGGGTTGGTCGTCATAGAACCAGGTAATCTGGTTTTCGTCCCATTCGATGGCGTAGGTGTGGAAGTCATCGGCGATGTTGTAGGATTGACGGTTCCATTTGCTGATGCCGAGTGCGCCAGAGTAGCCGGGGCCGTGCAGCGTGCCCATAATCAGGTCGGGTTCTTTGCCGATGTATTCCATAATGTCAATTTCGCCGCAGTCGGGCCAGCCAACCTGGGCGAAGTTGGAGCCGAGCATCCAGAAAGCGGGCCAAAGCCCTTTCCCGGCTGGTACTTTCAGGCGGGCTTCGAGTCGCCCGTGTTGGAATTCCTGCAATCCCTGGCTTTTGAGGCGGGCCGAGGTGTAGTACGAACCCTCATATTTTTCCTGGCGCGCCTCGATGATGAGGTAGCCGTCTTTGAGGCGGGCATTTTCGGGGCGGTCGGTATAGAATTGCATTTCGCCATTGCCCCAGCCGTTTCCGCCGAGGTCATAGGTCCAGTTGGCGCGGTCAATGCTGGCCCCGTCAAATTCGTCGTGCCAAACGAGATTCCAGCCGGGGCGTTCCGGCACGGGGGTGGAGAGAAGACCGCAGCCAGCGACATTAAAAATCAGCACGACAGAAAGCAAGGTGAGAAGAAGCGCGCGGCGGTTCATGGGTGCTTATCCTTTGACCGCACCGGCTGTCAGCCCGGAGACGATGTAACGCTGGAGGAAGAGGAATAAAATCAGCATGGGGAGGGTCAGCAACAATACAGCCGCCGCCAGGACGGGCCAATTACTACCATAGACGCCCTGAAAAACAATCAGGCCGCGCGTAATGGGGTAGTAGTCTTTGTTGGTGAGGTAAATGGTGGGCGCGATAATTTCATTCCAAATGCCAATGGCGTGCATGACAACCACTGTGGCGATGGCGGGGCGGATGAGCGGGATAACGATGGCCCAGACAAAGCGGAAATAGCCGCAGCCATCCAGAGCGGCGGCCTCGTCCAATTCTTTGGGGACGGTTTTGATATAGTTGACCAGAATCACAATGCCGATGGGGTTGACAATAAAAAGCATGATGTAGCCTATCGGATTGTTGTACAGCCCCAGGTTGAGCATGAGTTGAAACTGCGGGATGAGCGCGGGCGGCAGAAAAAGAGCGATGACAAAAAGAGTCAGCACCGCGCCGGAAAATTTGATGTAGCCGCGAGCGATGGGGAACGCCACAAAAACCGCAGTGAGCGTGTAAATGGTCGTGGCGCTCAGGGTATACAAAAGCGAATTGAGCAGGTATTTGGGAAAGTTGGCTTTTGTCCAGGCCTCGATGAAATTGCCAAGGTTCAATTCACCGGCCAGGGCGGTGGCGTCTTTCATAAACGATGGCATGGTTTTGAGCGAGGTGTTGACCAGCATGAAAAGCGGCCCAATGTAGAGCAGGGCAAAGAAAATCATCACCAG
>JAVHNW010000162.1:14521-17017 GCA_036169755.1 bacterium
TGACCAGCATGAAAAGCGGCCCAATGTAGAGCAGGGCAAAGAAAATCATCACCAGGTACGAGCCGACTTTGTCCCAGTGAATGCGCAAGGGACGCTGTTGAGACGTGGGGTTGGCGTTCATCCTAAAATCCTCGTTTCTCTGCGCTGCAGAACGTATTGCACAACCATGCCGATGACCAGCACCAGCAGGAAAAGGACGATGGAAGCCGAGGCAGCGTATCCCTGCCGAAAACTGCTCGTGACGCTGCCGGAGGTTTGTCCAAAGCCAGTGGCATAAATCAGGTAGCCCAGCACCTGAGTCCCGTTGCGATAGCCGACCAGCACGAGGAAGAGCTGCCAGGCCTGCAAACTGCCAATGATATTGAGCAGTAGATTGGTGTTCACACTGGGGGTGAGCAGAGGCCAGGTGACATCAGCGAATAATTGCCAGGCGTTGGCCCCATCCATGCGAGCGGCTTCGTACATTTCCGAGGGGATGGTTTGCAGCCCGGCCAGAAAAATCATCATGGTTACGCCCATGTTGGCCCAGATTTGAATAAAAATAACCCAGGCAAAGGCTTCGACAGGCTGACCGCCTAAAAATTCGGAGCGCAGACCAAACAGCGAGAGTAGTTTGGCGGCAGGACCTCCCAGAGGGTAGAGAAAAAGCGACCACATCAGGCCCTGAATAACTACGCCTAAAATTACCGGCATGAAATAGATGGTGCGGAAAAGGTTGCTGCCCGGCAAATTTTGATTGACAATCAGGGCAACAAAAAGCCCCAGGGTAAATTGAATAAAAGTGACCGCCACGCAAAAAACCAGGGTGCGTTTGAGCGCGTCCAGATTATCCACCGAAGCGCGGCCCATGGAGAGAAATTCGCGGTAGTTATCCAGGCCAACCCAATGCACGGGCGCGCCCTTAATTCCTGTCGCATCGGTGAACGAATAAACCGCCGTTGCCATGGATGGGCCAAGCGCAATCAAAAGATAGAACAACAAGCCCGGCAGCAGCAGGAGATAGGGAGTCCACTTCGACCAGCCTCGTCCAAAATGATAGGACATAGCAACACCTATTCCTTTCCATAAAAAGCCTGGGCTTCCCGCCGTTGCAGGAAGCCCAGGAAAGAGAGAGAATACTACTTGACGGCGTCCAACCCGGCTTGCAGGTCGGCTTGCACTTTGTCGGCAAGAACCTGCGGGTCGTCATCTGTGCCGAAGGGCTTGAAGTAGGAAGCCCAGGGGTTGGCGAATTGTCCGGCGCCTTTGGGGGCAATCCAGTATTGTTCGTAGCCAACCCGGAAGTTCGCCAGGTAAGGAGCCACTTCCGCGCCGATTTGGGTGTTGAGTTTGGCGGTCGGCTGGGTGGGGATGAAGCCGACGGCGTCTACAAAGGCCTGGTAGTTGGCCGGGTCGGAGAATTCGGCCAGGTAGAGCAGGGCGGATTCGGCATTGGGGGTATTGGCGGCAATCGCCCAACCCTGGTCATACTTGCCGAACAGGTATTTGTTGTCGTCCGCGTTGTCGGAACCGGGGAAGGGGATGTAGCCCCACTGGAAAGCGGGAGCAGCGGCTTCGATGGACGAAGCGTACCAGGTGCCGCCGGAGAACATGGCGACTGCACCGGAGGCAAAGCGCCCAGGGGCGGCATCGCCAGCGACACCGCTCGCGCCTTCTTCCATCATATCGCGGGCGTAAACTTGCATTTTCTTCCACATTTCAAGCGACTTGGCATCATTCCACTTGATGCTGCCCGTCCACAGCCCTTCCACCAAAGCGGACTGGTCGGGGTAGGTTGAACCAATCAGCCCGTAGGCGCCCACGAAAATCGGCCAGCCGTCTTTGCCACCGGCGGTCATGCAGGGAATGCTGGCAGCCTTGAAGGTTTCGCAAGCCGCAACCAGCTCACTCCAGGTGGTGGGGACTTTGACATTGTTAGCGGTGAACATGTCTTTGTTGTAGTAAATGCCGCTGTACGAAACACGTCCCAGGTTGACGGCGTAGGTTTTGCCATTGTAGGAACCGGCGTCAGCGATGGCGGAAGCGTCGTAGTTTTTGAGGAAGTCCTGCCCGGTCAGGTCCATCAGCAGACCGGCGTCAATCAACTGCTGCCAGTTGGGGGCGTCGACCATCTTCATGTAGGGCTGGGCGCCGTTGGCAAAGCCGAAGATGTCCAGCACGTCAATATCATTGGCAGAAAGGCGGGTCTGCGAGACGGTGCTGAGGTCATTGGCGTTGACGACCGACATATCAATTGTGATATTGGGGTACTTCTCGCTGAATTTTTTGTTGAATTCTTCCATGAAAGTAACCATGGGCGGGTTCTGGTGAACCAACACGCGCAGGGTAACTTTTTCAGCGGGCTGGGCCGGAGCGGCAGCGCCACCGCTGGCAGGGGCCTCGGTAGCGGCAGGGGAACCGCAGGCGGCCAGGATGGTGGCAAAAACCACCAACAGGCTCAGAAGGGAAAACATTTTCTTTGACATCGACTCCTATTTAAAAGCTTGTATTCTGTAT
>JAVHNW010000163.1:0-3539 GCA_036169755.1 bacterium
GAGGTGGGGCGCTTTCAAATTTTTGAATGACTTCGCCAATTTGTTTGCCGCGCACCGTATCAACAATCACGTGTTCGCCAATGCGCAGGTCTTCGATATGGTTGGCGTTGAAGTGATAGAGTTTGCCGATTTTGCTAAAGCGGATACCGTAAATGGAGGGTTGCATGTCGCGATTATTTCCTATGGTTGGAGGCTTAAAATCAAAATGGAGCCTTCTCTGCCGTCAAAAAGAAGGGTGTAGTGCTGACCGATGCCTTCTTCAATCAATTTCCAGACGTATGGATTGCCGCTGGAGAGGGTGGAATCGACATAGATTGCTTTTACGCCCGCCTGCTTCAAAACAGTATAAAGGGCCTCGCTATCATCAACAGTGGCGTATTCCTGAAGGAGCGAAAAATACTCCATTTTGGATGCTTCGACTACTGCCCGTGAACCGGCGGCGGTACGGGTACGGAGGGGGAAATTATTTTCAAAATAGAGAATGGCCTGTTCCTCTGGTAGTTCTCCCAAATGGCGGCCAACCAGCAGTGGAAACTCGCCTCGCGAGAGTAGTCCGGCCATCAGAAGGATTCCCAGCCCGATGGAGTAGGCGTTTTTTTGCCACTCGCTGTTAGAGCTGACGGCCACAATCCGGGCAATAGCAATTGCGCCCAGGAAGATAGCGCTGCTGAAGGTGAGTGATGGCAAATTGGTGGCGATTCCCGTCAGGGCGAGTGCGCTAAAAAGGGCTGTCGTGCCCCAGTATCCTCGTTTCGAGTTTACCTGCCGCACCAGAAAATCTACCCCGAAGGCAGCCAATATGAATGTGATGTAAAAGGGGCTTTGAAAATAGCCATAGCGAAAAAATGTGGCGAAATAGACGCCTAAATACACCAGCCAGCCCAAAAGCAACGCCAGCAGGGTGAATTCCTTTTTGGCAATCAGGCTGATGATGCCGAGCAGCGAGAAAAGTATCAGCAGGTAGGCGCTGCGTTTGCCGTATGCGTCGTAGATGGTCTGCGGCAGGGTGAGTAGAATGACCGGGATGCGCCGCGAAAATTCTGCCGGGTTGCGCAGGATGGCGCGCAGGATGGAATTATTGTTTTCTTCGGGTGTGCCAAATTTCTTGTAGGCATCCAGCACGCCGCATTTCTGCTTATTGAGTTTGCAGTCATCGCCGCCGCGATAGACTAATTGTTGACCCTGGACAAAAGCGACGTAGGATCTCTCCGATGTACCGACTTCAAGCACGCCGCGCACGGCCCAATAGGCGCCTAGATAGCCACCGATAATTAAGGCAAAAGGGGCCAACAGGTTGACCAGTATCTTTGGCCAGGAGAACTTGGCCTTCAACAGCAGGCCGCAAGCCAGAATCAGCGTTATGCCAAATAGGATAATTCCGTCGTTGCGCGAGAGTGTAGCCAGCGATATAAAAACGGACATTCGCATGGCAGAACGCGGATTTTTTGTGTGAAACAGGTTCAGTAACTGCCAGAAGGCCAGTCCAGATGTGATGGCGAACAGCGCGTCGCTGGGGTTCACCAAAATATCGGTAAAGAGAGGAACCGAGAAACCAATTCCGAGAATTAAGAGTGGGGAAAAGTAGCGGGCGGTTTCGCTGGCGAGCAAGTAGGCAGACAACCATAGCAGGCAAAAAAGAATCACGCGCCCCAAACTGGTAATTTGCAAAAACCAAAAGGGATCGCTTTGATATACCAGGTATAAAATGGCGTAAAGCAAGGCCACCAGCGGGTTACGTGCGATCGAGGGCCACAGTCCCTCGACAAACAGACGCCCACTTTGAATGTAGGTGGCCTCATCCCAGCGATTGATTTCGCGCATTCCCGGTAGGAAAATCTGAAAAGCCAAAAACATATTGAGAAGAAATAGCACCAAGGCTATTTTTTGCCAGGGCGCAGATTTCTCCCAAATGTTCAATACTCTTTGCATTGCTTTTCCTAAATGATGTTGATGCTGGGGGCGCCGTTTCCGCTGAGGGCGGCAACGCTTACCCGGGCGGCGACATTTTCGGCCAGGGATTTTAAGGCCTGGGCCGAGTCGGATTCTGGGTCGCTGACTAAAATCGGGGCGCCGTTATCGCCGCCGATGCGTACTTTCGGGTTCATGGGAATTCCACCCAGGAAGGGGACGTTGTACTGTTTTGCCATGGCTTCGCCGCCGCCCTGACCAAAGACATCCATTTTGGAGCCATCGGGCAGGGTCAGATAACTCATGTTTTCCACCACGCCCAAAATGGGAACCTGTAGTTGGTTGAACATTTCCAGCCCGCGCGCGGCGTCTTCCACGGAAACCGCTTGCGGCAGGGTGACGACGACGACCCCCGTCAGCGGCAGGGATTGCGCCAGCGAGAGCGGCGCGTCTCCGGTTCCTGGCGGCAGGTCAATGATGAGATAGTCCAATTCGCCCCACTCCACATCACTCAAAAATTGGCGAATAGCGCTGTTGAGCATCGGGCCGCGCCAGATGAGCGGTTGGCCGGGTTTGACCAGGTAGCCCATGGACATGATTTTTACGCCGTAGTTTTCGGCGGGGATGAGTTTGTTTTCGCGCGGGGCGGGCATGTAGGGCGCGCCCATCATGGTCGGCACGTTGGGGCCGTAAATATCGGCGTCCATCAGGCCAACGCGCGCGCCGCTTTGGGCGAGAGCCACGGCCAGGTTGACGGCGACTGTGCTTTTGCCCACGCCGCCTTTGCCCGAGGCAACGGCGATGGCGTTGCGGATGGGGGTTGTCACCAGCCCGCGCATCCGCCCGTCGTGCGGCACGTCCGAGTCGAGTTTGACGGAGACTTTTTTGGCGCCGAGGGCTTCCACGGCCTGGCGGGCTTCTTTTTCGATTTTTCCGCGCAGCGGGCAGGCCGGGGTGGTGAGCATAACGCTGAAGCTGACGTTTTCGCCTTCGATGGTCAAATCGCGCACCATGCCGAGCGTAACCAGGTCTTGATGCAGTTCGGGCTCTTCGACTTTGCCAAGAGCCGCTAAAACGGTTTCACGGGTGATGTTTGTCATACGTCCTACCAATAGTGAAGTCAAAAGTTGTTGAACTTTTGCGGGGGTTGCAGGCGCGAATTATACCTTGTTTGCCAGCCGATTTTTTTGCCCGTCTTTTGTGCAGGCGGGCAAAAAAAAAAGCGCGCCGGTTGAAAACTGGCGCGCTTTTTGAGAAGGATGTGTTTAGGCCGCTGCGGCTTTGGCCGCTTTGGCGGCGGCTTTTTCGGCGCGGATGGCTTCTTCGCGGGCGTTGTTCAGCGGGCGAATTTGCGCATAGTATGAGGCTGGTTTCATCAGCCGTTCTTTGTTGTAGACGTTGCGGCCATACGAGGCGATTTCGTAGTCGTGGTCCATTTTGATGGCGTCGAAGGGGCAATATTCAGCGCAGAAGCCGCAGTTCATGCAGATGTCGGCGTCAATCGTGAATTCGGCTGGCTGCGGCACGGGGCGTCCTGTTACCGGGTCGCTGGAGCGCACAATCCAAATGCACTGCGGCGGGCAGGCTTTGGCGCAGATGCCGCAGGAGGTGCAGCGGATGTTTTTCTCGCC
>JAVHNW010000164.1:0-3479 GCA_036169755.1 bacterium
GCATGGGCTACTTCATCCAGAGATGGGGCATATTCCCCTGCCGCATGATTTTGTGCGAGACCCTTTCCCTGGTGTATGTCCTTTTCATGGCGATTGTTTTGAGGGCCTGGCGGCTGGCCCGGCCCTGGAAAAGCGCTGGGGCGCCAGGGCTGAAACCCTGCCGCCTGGACATCCCGCCTGGGATTTGGAAGCCGGATATATTACGCTTGCGCTCAGCGGCTACATCGTCACACTTGCCCCGCAGAAAATTATTATTGGCGGCGGTGTTATCAATCAGCCGCAGCTTTTGCCATTGGTGCGCCAAAGAGTACAGACGTGGTTAAACGGCTATGTTCAATCGCCGCGCATAACGCGCGAAATTGAAAATTACATCGTTTCTCCGGCGCTTGGCAGCCGCGCCGGGGTGCTGGGGGCAATCGCTCTGGGTTCTATGGCAATTCCCAATTCTTAATTATCCGATTGAAAAGAACAAATGGAATCTTTCCACACTCTTCGCCGACTTCTCCCTCGCATTGAGACTGCTCTGGCCACATCGATCGCCGCCGACCCGATGGGTTGGCAGGCTTTCCGACAGCGCCTGGATGCACATTTTTCCGCGCTCTTCGACCTGTATTTTGGCCTCTACCACACGCAGTATGATTTCTTCCATCATTTGGAAGAGTTGCTTTTGACCCTGGCTCGTTCCTGGTTCGAGCGTCCAGCCGATTTTCGCGCTCTGGATGAAGCGCGTGAAGCCGAGCCACTTTGGTTCCAGTCACACAAAATGTTGGGCGGTGTACTCTATGTGGATCTTTTTGCCGGGGACTTGCAAGGCCTGCACAGCAAAATCCCCTACTTTCAAGAACTTGGCCTGACCTATTTGCACTTGATGCCTCTGTTTAAAATGCCAGAAGGCGAAAATGACGGTGGCTATGCTGTCAGCGATTATCGCCAGATTCAGCCGCCGCTGGGAACTATGGAGCAGCTTGCCACGCTTGCCCGTGAACTGCGCGCCGCAGGCATCAGCCTGGTGGTAGATTTGGTGTTCAATCACACATCCAATGAACACCCCTGGGCGCGGGCCGCCAGGGCGGGAAATGAAGAGGCGCGCGAAATGTACTTTATCTTTCCCGACCGTGACCTCCCCGACCAATATGAGCGCACGCTGCGCGAAATCTTTCCAGACGAACATCCCGGCGCCTTCTCCCCCCTGCCTGCGGGAGAAAAACCAGGGGAAATTAGCGGCTGGGTTTGGACGACTTTCCACAAGTATCAATGGGATTTAAACTACGCTAACCCGGTTGTTTTCAACCGCATGGCCGCCGAAATGCTCTTCCTCGCCAATCAGGGGGTGGAGGTCATTCGTTTGGACGCAGTGGCTTTTATCTGGAAGCGAATGGAAACAAATTGCGAAAATCTGCCACAGGCGCACACGCTCATTCGGGCCTTCAACGCTGTCGCACGGATTGCTTCCCCGGCGCTCTTGTTCAAATCTGAAGCCATCGTCCACCCTGATGAAGTCACCCGTTACATTGACCCGGCTGAATGTCAACTTTCCTACAATCCCTTGCTGATGGCGCTGCTGTGGAATTCGCTTGCTACCCGAAAAATTCGCCTGCTGGCTCAGGCGCTTGCCACCCGCTTCAACATTGCTCCGCAAACCGCCTGGGTAAATTATGTGCGTTGTCACGACGACATCGGCTGGACATTTTCAGACGAAGATAGCGCCCTGCTTGGCATCAAGGGCAATGACCACCGCCAGTTTTTGAACGAATTTTATCGTGGACGTTTCCCCGGAAGTTTTGCGCGCGGCCTGCCTTTCCAGGAAAACCCCAAAAACGGCGACTGCCGCATCAGCGGAACCTGCGCCTCGCTGGCCGGGTTGGAAAAAGCCCTACGCGAGGAAGGCCCCCTCGAAGTGGAACTCGCCATCCGCCGCATTTTGCTCATTTATGGCATCACCCTCACCGTGGGCGGGATTCCGCTCATCTACCTGGGGGATGAAATCGGCACACTGAATGATTATTCGTACCAGAATGACCCCAAAAAGGCCAACGACAGCCGCTGGGTACACCGTCCTCGCGCGGATTGGGAGAAATACGCTCGCCGTCATCTTCCCCAGAGCGTTGAAGGTCGCGTTTTCAGTGGTTTGCAGCGGCTGATCAGGCTGCGCAAGGCAAATATTGTTTTTTCTGGTGGCGACTTGCGCGTCATTGAAACCAGAAATATACATATTCTTGGTTTTGAGCGATGTTTTTCCGGTCAGCGCGCGCTGATTTTTGCAAATTTTTCTGAAGAAGAGCAAGAATTACCAGCCAGCCTCATTTCTCATCTTTCGCTGACGGATGAACGGCCTGCCTTTCAAGATGGGCCTGCCAAAATGTCGTTCAGCGCGAGGCTGCTTCCGCTGGAACTGCGGGTGTTTATTAACGCCAGTTAATATTTCCCGTAATTGACGACTTTACTTAACTGCGGCGAGACTTGCAGGCTGGCCCGTTTTTCCGCTCCCAGTTTTTGCCAGTATTCAGCGCGGTCTTTCACGCCGTACACCCATTCGTCGAGGTAGGCCTGGGTCAGCGCCGGGTCGGCGGAGATTTTGTCCCAGGCCAGGTAAAATTCGTTATCGCGGTCGTAGTAGCCTTGCGCGTAGCTGGGGTGCGCCGCACCGGGGACGTGGCACACGGCGCTGACGATGAATCCCGGAATCATGGTGCGGTTTGGGTCCGAGCGGATGACGCTTTCGTCTACGATTTCTTCGGCGGTCAAAATCACGCGCTTGGCGGCGAAGGCGACTTCTTTTTGCTCGCCGATGATGCCCCACAGGTGGGCGTTGCCGTTTTTATCGGCGCGCTGCACGTGAACAATGGCGACTTCCGGCGTCAGCGCCGGGACGACCACCACCTCGCGCCCGCTGTACGGGTCGCTGACGCGCCGAATCAGCGGGTTGGCGGCTTCCAGGTCGGTGGCGGCGGTCTGGTTCATTGGCATAAATGGCAGCCCGGCGGCGCCCGCCTGCAGGCGGCTAATCATGCCGAAGTGCGAATATTCTTCCCAGTCCAGTTCGCCTTTTTCGATGGCGGCGCGTACCAGGCGCAGGCTGCCCACGCCGGGGTTGCCCATGTAAGAAAAAATCACTTTTTTGGCGCAGCCGGCGGCGACCATTTGGTCATAAATCAGGTCTGGCGTGGCGCGCGCCAGGATGAGATTTTTGCGCCGCTGGCGGATGATTTCGTGCCCGGCGGCGAAGGGAATCAGGTGGGTGAACCCGGCGGCGTAGAGCATATCGCCATCATGTACGAATGCGGCAACCGCCTCTTGCAGCGACATTAATTTTGACATAGTGAATTCCTTTACTTTTTTCCCTTATTTTTCTTTGCTTCTTCGCGTTTTTTGGCAGTTTCCTGCTGTTTCTGGCGGATTTTCCGCAGCCCTTCAAAGCGATTGCTGGTGGGCGCGGCAGGCCTGGCCGCCCCGCGCCGCAAAAAAAAAACCATGATCAG
>JAVHNW010000165.1:0-3449 GCA_036169755.1 bacterium
ATTTGCGCATTTTGGGCGTTGCCCGAAAGCGGAATGTAGGCCGCCTGCGCGGTGAGAGCGGCCAGCAGGCCAAAAACGCCCCAGACCAGCGGCCATTTCCAATAACGCAGGCCCAGGTTCTGCGGCGGCGTCTCCAGCAGATAAATCGCCATCGCCAGCATGGCCGGGACGGGAAACCAGTTGACCCGGCTGACGCCCGCCCAGAGCGAGGCGAAAATCACCAACGTCAGCGCGCGCCAGGGGTGGTTGGGCGAGAAAAACCCGGCCAAAATCACCAACATCGGCAGCAGATGATAGTAAACGCCTACGCGCAGAAAAAACAGAAAAAACCAGGCGCCCAGCAAGACCGCGCGCCAGCCAGAAAAGGCTGACGGCCCCCGGCGGGGAAAAACCAGGGCCAGCGCCGCCGCCGCGCTCATCCCAATCCACAGGGCAAATTGCCAAAAGCGGTGCGCTTCCAGCCCCAGCGCGGGGAAGAGAAAGGGAAAGGATTGCAAAAAATATCGGCTGGGATGCAGGCTGGAAAGCGGCCAGGCCTGCCCATAAAGCGATTTGGCGAAAAAGAGCGAGGCGTAAAAATAGCGGCTGCCCTCCGACCAGCCCAACGAAAAAGGATAGGCGGTCACCGCCAGCGAACGCTGATAAATTTCGTAAAGAATGGCCGCAATCAGCAGCGCGCCAGAAAATCCAGCGGGCCAGGAGGTTTTGAGCGCCACCTTCAGCGCAGCGGAGGCCAGCAGCATCAGCCACCAGGCGCCAAAGTAGAAAAGTATCAGCGTCAGGGTGGGGTCCTGAGTGGATTTTTTGACGACTTCGCCAACCTGGTAATTAAACTTCAGCCAGGGAATCAGCAGCAGGATAAGGGCGAACAGGCCGCCCGCCAGCAGCCGCCAGGCGGGGGCTTGCAGGCGGGAAAGTTCCAGGGCGCGCCAAAGGGATTCGGCGGCGCGGCTTTTTTTCTGCATCCAGAAAATCAGAAAAAGGCTGGCGGCCAGGGCCAGCAGGTACAGAATCAGCGCGGCGCCCCACACCGAGCGGGAAAGAATCACGCCGATTTCGCGCCAGCGAAAAATGGAGGCGCTCAGCGCGGCGAGGGTCGCCAAAAAAGTGAAGGCCAGCGCAGTTTGCCAAAAGGTTTTGGGGGAGGTCATGGTTGGGATTTATCCATTTTTGCCAGCACGCCCGGCAGGGTAAAGGCGCCCGGCAGGCTGGCGGTCATCATCAGCAGGCGATGCAAAACGGCGAGCATGGCGCTGACCGGCAGGCTGATTCCGGCAAAGGTGGAAAGCAGATAGGTGACGGAAAATTCCTGCAGGCCGTAGCCGTTGATGGAAAGCGGGAAAAGCGTGATGAAGTAGGCCAGGCTGAGCAGGCCAATCAGCCGCCAAAAGTCGGCGCTTTCGCCCAGGGCGCTCAGCAAAATGGCGCTGGCGCTGAAGGTGGCGAGCATGTGCGCCAGGGCGAATCCGAGCGAAAGCGTCAGCGCGCCCGGCTTTTTGAGCCAGAGCGAAAACGATTGGAGGGTGCGGCGCAAAAAAGTCAGCGCCTTTTGCGCCGCGCCGGGCAGGACCAGGGCCAGCCCGGCCCCGCCGCTGAAAACTTGAATCAGGCCGAGCGGGGCGGCCAGGCTCATGCCGAGCATGTTGATGACCCGGTCGGCGGCGATGGAGGCCAGGCAGACGGCTCGGTCGTAGCCGAGCTGCAGCGCCCCGGCCAGGCGTACCACGTCTCCGCCGATGGTGGTCGGCAAAAAATTGGAGGCGAACAGGCCGGTAAAGACCAGCGAGGCCGTCTGCGGCAGAGAAATTTCAACTCCGCCAGAGCGCAGCAAGACATGCCAGCGCAGGGTGATGAACAGGCGCGAGAGCAAAATCAGGCCAAAAGCCGCCAGCAATTGCCGCGCCGAAAGACGCGCCAGGGCCGCCGTCACATCGGCGCGATTTTGCCAGACCAAAAAGACCAGCAATCCACCGGAGAGCAGAGAACCCAGCAGTCGCAGAAGCGTTTGACGAGACATTTCTATTTCCCCGCCGCCTCTTTCCCTGTCTCCCCGCCCACCACTTTTCTGACTGTGTAGGTCGCCTTTTGCTGCGACTCGTGGTAGGTGCGCACCAATAATTCGGCAATCAGGCCCATCAAAATGGACTGAAAACCCATCAACGCCAGCAGAACGGAAATGATGAAAATGGGCGAGGTAAGAATATCCACCCGAACCAGCAGTTTGCGCAGGGCGAGGAAAATCATCCCGGCAGCGCCCAGCCCGGCCATGACGATTCCGCCGCCGCCGAAGAGATAAATCGGTTTGGCCGAATAGCGCGTCAGAAATTGCACCGCAATCAGGTCGAGAATCACCTTCAGCGTGCGCTCCAGCCCATATTTACTTTTGCCAAATTTGCGGGCGTGATGGCGCACCGGCACTTCCAAAATCCTTGCCCCGATGGCGTTGGCGTAAACCGGGATGAAGCGGTGCATCTCGCCGTACAGGCGAAAGCCGGTAATCACCTCGCGCCGATAGGCTTTGAGCGTGCAGCCGTAATCGTGCAGGTGAACCCCGGTCACCGCCGAAATCAAGCCATTGGCGAGATGCGAGGGCAGGTTGCGCGTCAGGGCATTATCCTCACGGAATTTGCGCCAACCGCTGACGACATCATAGCCTTCGTCCAACTTCGCCAGCATCATCGGAATATCCGCCGGGTCGTTTTGCAAATCGGCGTCCAAAAAAGTGATGATTTCGCCGCGCGCGTGGTCAATTCCGGCGGCAATGGCGGTGGTCTGCCCAAAATTACGGCGGAATTCCACCACCGTCACGTGCGGCGGGTCGGCGGCGGCCAATTTTTCCAGCGCGGCCTGCGAGCCGTCACGGCTGCCGTCATTGACGTAAATCACTTCCCAGGCGCGCGGCAACTCCTTCAGCGCCGCGCCAATCGCCGCGTGCAGAGCGGGCAAACTTTCTTCTTCGTTATAAACGGGGACGACAATCGAAACGTCCATTATTTTCTCCGATAAACCGTCAGCGCTGAATCAGGCTGGCAGGACTGCGGCGCGGTTTGCGCGACAGGCGTGAAATCGTCCAATTTTCCAGCCAGGCCGGGCGCATTGCCAGCCTCCACAATCACAAAATCGGCCTGCGCCAGCCACATTTCGGCCAGCGCTGCGTTCCACCAGCCGTAGCGCCGCAAAGCCTGGTCATCTGGCGAGCTGCGGAAGGAGTAAACGCCATGCAATTGGCCGGGCAAAATTTCCATTGGCGGCAAGTATAACAGCGGCGCGGGCGAATACCCGGCCCAGTAGATTTTGGCGCCGGGCGGAATGACATTTTTCAGCGCCGCGCCCGCCGCCTCGTAGCCGGGCAAAACATCCGACTGGCAGTCGTAGGCGCGATAGTCGCCCGCCAAAAGAGGAGAAGCCGCCGCCAGCGCGCCGACCAGCCCGAAGAGCGCGATTCCCCG
>JAVHNW010000166.1:0-3443 GCA_036169755.1 bacterium
GCAGGGCAATTTTGCGCGCCATCTGCCAGACGCGATAAATGTGCCACCAGTCATGCCCGGCGCTGTCGCGCTCAAATTCGGCGCGAACGTACTCGGCGGTTTGTTGAAGTTGTTGGTTCATGCGGCAATCAGAGGGTGATTTTGGGTGGGGTGCGTCAGGACCTTGAGCGGCAGGTCGTAGACGATGGAGAGCGTTTCGCTGGTCAGCACGCTGGCGGGCGCGCCAATGGCGAGCAGGCGGCCCTCGCTCAACAGGGCGATTCGGTCGGCGTATTGAGCGGCCAGGTTCAGGTCGTGCAGGACAATCAGCACGGCCAACCCGTCGCGGTGGGCAAGGTCGCGCGTCAGAGTCAACAAATTGACCTGATGTTTTAAGTCGAGATGGGTGGTTGGTTCGTCGAGCAAGAGAAGGGGGGTTTGCTGGGCCAGGGCGCGCGCCAGCAAAACGCGCTGCTGCTCGCCGCCCGAAAGTTCACCAACACGCCGTTCGGCCAGAGCCAGCGCATCTACGCGCAAAAGTGAGTCGCGCGCAATTTGTTCATCGCGCGCCGAAAGTTGGCCGAGAAAATTAAGGTAAGGCGTGCGGCCAAATAAAACGGTCTCCAAAACGGTGAAGGCCGGGGGAATGAGCGCGTTTTGTGGCAGCACCGCCATCTGACGGGCGCGCTGCGCCGGGGCCAGGCGCTGAACGTCTTGCCCGTCCAGCAAAACACGCCCGCTGAAAGGAATCAGCGTGCCGCTGATGGCGCGTACCAGGCTGGATTTCCCGGAGCCATTCGGCCCGACCAGCGCCAGCACCTCGCCGCCAGACAGCCCCAGCGAGATTTCGCTGAGGGCAATGCGCTGCGCGTAACGCAGCGCAAGATTTTCAACCTGAAGAATTACCATAGCCCTCCAATTTTGGAACGGCGCAAAACCCACACAAAAAACGGCGCGCCTGCCAGCGCGGTGACGATGCCCAGCGGCAGTTCCTGCGGGGCGATGATGACTCGCGCCAGGACATCGGCCAGCAGCAAAATGGCCGCCCCGCCCAAAATGCTGAGCGGCAGTACGCGCCGATAATCGGCGCCCCACCAAAAACGGGTAAGGTGCGGCACAATCAGCCCGATGAAGCCAATAATCCCGGCAAACGAAACAGCGGCGGCAGTCACCAGCGAGGCGGCCACGATAATGATTAATTTGGCGCGGCGGGTATTCAGGCCCAATTGCGCGGCCTGTTCATCGCCAAATTGCAGCAGATTGAGGGCCTGCGCGTTGAGAATCAGCGCCGTCAGGCCGACCAGTAAAAAAGGAATCAGCGCCCAAACGGCGTTCCAGCCACCCAGGCTGATTCCGCCCAGCAGCCAGCCCAGCGCCCGGCGAATTTCCCCGCTGGAACGCAGCATCAACAACGAGGTGAGCGAGGTGGCGAAGGAGGAAACCGCCACGCCCGAAAGAATCAGGCTGGTGGTCGGAACGCTGCCGCCGTTTTGCGCGAAGGTGTAGACCAGCGCCACCGTCAGCAGGCCCGCGCCGAAAGCCGCCAGCGGAACCGCCAGCAGCCCCCAAAAATCATAGGGCCAGCGCAGCGACATCGCCAGCACCGCGCCCAGCCCCGCGCCCGAGGCCACCCCAATCAGATACGGGTCGGCCAGCGGGTTGCGGAACCAGCCCTGGTAGGCCGCGCCGCTGCCCGCCAGGGCCGCGCCCACCAGCGCAATCAGCGCCGTGCGCGGCAGGCGGATATCCCACAAAATCGTGCGGACAACCTCGCTCGCGCCCGGCCCGCTGAGCGCCGCCCACAATTCGGCGGGCGCAATCAACACAGAACCAATCGCCACGCTAAGCAGCAGGGCGAACATCAGCAGCAGGAAGGTCAGGAGGTAGGGGCGCATCGTATTGACTGCCGGGGCGGCGGATTGAAGGGCCGCCCCGGCGAAAAATCACTGGAATAATTCGGGGTGCAGCAATTTTGCCAGGCTTTCCAGCCCGTCCACCAGACGGGGGCCGGGGCGGCTGACCAGGTTGTCATCGAAGGCGAAGACCTGGCCTGCGCTGACGGCGGGCAGCGTTTCCCAGCCGGGGCGCTGCGCAACCATTTCGGGCGTGGTGCCCCACATCGCATCACCCAGCAAAATTACATCGGGCGGCGTGGCGACCACCTGCTCCAGGCTGACCTGGGGATAGGCATCGCTGATTCCGGCCAAAGTGACCAGGTTGGTTCCACCAGCCAGAGTAATCAGCGCGTCAATAAATGTGCCGGGGCCAGCCGAATAGGGTTTGGCCGGGTCGCTGCCATCCACTTCGTAGAAAACGGAGGGCTGGCTCGTGGCGGCGGCGAGTTTTTCCGTCACGGCGGCGACTCGCGTCTGCAGCGACTCAATCAGCGCGGCGGCTTCACTCTCGTGGCCGGTCAATTCGGCGACAATTTTCAGGTTGGCGTACATTTCGTCCAGGGTTAACGGGTTTTTCAGATAGTAGACCGTCAGCCCCAGGTCTTCCAACGCCTTGACTTGCGCTTCGGTGTTGATTTCTGCCGCCAGCACCAGGTCGGGCTGCAGGGCGGCGATGGCTTCCAGGTTGTACTCGCCCATCGAGCCGCCGACATCTGGCAGGGTTTTGGCCGCTTCGGGGTAATCCGAAAACATATCGCGGCCAATGGTCTGGCCGCCCGCACCGATGGCAAATAAAATTTCGGTGTTGGAGGGCGCCAGCGAGACGATTTTCTGCGCCGGAGCGGGCAGTTGAATGACGCGCCCCAGCCCGTCTGTAAAATTCAGCGGGACGGCGCTTGGTTCAGCGGTAGGCGCTGCCAGCGTGGGAATCCCTGTCGGCGCGACAGTCGGCGCAGGGGTCGAGGTCGCCAGCGGGGCGCAGGCGCCCAACGCCAGCGATAAAATCAAAGTTAGAAAGGCAAACTTGCGAGCCATGCGAAAAATCTCCTTAAACATGTGATGAAAATAAATCAAAATCCCCTGCCGTCAAAACGGTCAGGGGAGGGGGAGGGCAAAGCCAAAAATGCCGTTCCCACCTCCTTTCGCGAGAGAGTGGTGAAACGACCGTTCCGCGCGGGCGACCTGGCTTGGTAGTTGCCTACATCACAGTTGCGCGACAGCGCCGGTTTTGCACCGGCTTCGCCGCAGCGGGCGGTTTTTCATGCGCCGTCATTGTACCAAAGAAAAACGGCCCCGGTTTTCGAGTTTGACCTTGCCCGCCGCGCATCTCACCCGCAAGCGGGAAACGCGCCCACATCTGGCGCTTTAAAATATCGAATTTATGTTCTATAATTTAGATACACTTTATCCGATTTTTCCAAGGAGAAACGACCATGACACAAAGAACGATTGTCCACGTTGAAATCCCTGCCGCCAACGCCGCCCGCGCCGCCGAATTTTACAGCGCTCTATTTGGCTGGAAAACCCAGCGCATCGAAGAAATGGATTACACCCTGTGGGATGCCGGCC
>JAVHNW010000167.1:0-16408 GCA_036169755.1 bacterium
CCACTGACCGCTTCCCAGGTCAAAATAAATGGTAGCGCTCTGGCCGTCTTTATCTACCCCCTGATAGCTGACAACCCGCCCCCAAAAGGTGAGCGTCTTTTCTCCCCAGGTAAGCTCTTTGGCTGTTTTATCGGGCAAAAATGAAGAAACAACCGCATCGGGAACAGTTTCCGGCGGTGGAGCCAGCGCCAACTTTTGCTCAACAGTCATGGCGTTGAGATCTTCGATGGAGCGAGTTGGTATCGGCGTGGCGGTCGCCGGAATCGGGATTTCGGTGGCTTGCGGCGTGGCGCTGGCGGCTGGCAAGATTTCCGCTGTCAGGGTCGGGGCAAGGGCCCCTGACGGGGGCAGGCCCCCTGTCGGGGGCAGGCCCCCAACAGGGGACAGGCAGGCGGACAAAAGGATGGCGGTCAGCAGGAGCAGGCTAAATTTCATGGCGGACTCTTTTCGGCAAAACAGGCTTGGGCGGCTGCCTGAATTTTATCCCCGCTTGCGCGTACTGCGGAATTCATTTCGCCGCCCAGGCGATAGGAATATCGCGCTATAAAATCCGTCAATTCCAAATCAGGCGCAAAACCTGGGCGGGGGCTGGAATTTTATCAATGTGTCTGAACCTGCCTTGACGCTTCCAAAATGGCAATGGTATGATGATTCCCATGTATCTTCACGGAAGTAAATGGAGCATGCGCCGCAGGCGCAAGCCAATCAATTGGTTTTGGGTGAGCGTGATGGCGGTCTTGATTGCCATTGTGCTTTATTTTCAGCAGTTTATTGCGCCGACTATCCCCACGCCGGGCCTGCCCACACCGACTCCAACCCGCAACCCCGAATCGTATGTTTCGGAGGCGCGCCAACTGTTCGCCGATGGAAAACTGACCAAGGCGATTGAATCCTATCAGCTGGCGGTGGCGGCGGACCCCGGTAACGCCGCCAATTACATTGCGCTGGCGCAGACCCAGGTTTTTGCCGGGCGCGCCGCAGACGCGCAAGTCAGCGCCGAAAATGCGCTGCTTTTGAATAATAACAACGCCAGCGCGCACGCCGTGCTGGGCTGGGCGGTCGCCTCGCAGCCAGAGCCAGACCAGTTGGCCGCCGAGTCCGAACTGAAACGCGCTCTGGAACTTGACCCCAACAATGCCCTGGCGCACGCCTACTACGCCGAATTGTTGGCCGACCAGTATCTGAACGGCACTGGCGCGCTGGATGTGGTTGACCGCATGAGCCAGGAGTCGACTCTGGCGCTGAGCCTGGCCGCCGACTTGATGGAAGCGCATCGCGCGCGCGGCTACGTGCTCGAGGCCACCGGCAACCCCGACCAGGCCCTGCAGGAATATCAGGCTGCCCTGGCTATCACGCCCAACCTGGCCGATTTATACCTTTCGCTGGGGCGCATTTACCGCTCACTGGAAGTCTACGACAAGGCGGTCGAATCCTACACCCGCGCCAACACCCTCAACCCCTCCGACCCGATTCCAGATGTCTCCATCTCGCGCATTTACGCCGGCATTGGCGACTTCCGCCAGGCCGAGCAATACGCTCAGCAGGCCGTGACCGACAGCCCGGAAAACACCGCCTATCACGGCAACCTGGGCGTCATGTACTACAAATTGCTCAAATTTCCCGAGGCCCTGCAGGAATTGGGCTACGTCATCAACGGCGGCGTCACGCCCGAAGGCGTTACCCTGAAAGCGCTCGACCTGGACTCTTCACCTCGCGTCCCCGAATATTATTACATCTATGGCCTGGTTTTGGCCCGCAGCGCGCGCTGCGGCGAAGCCCTGCCCATCTCCCAGCTGATTTTGACTCGCCTGCAAAATGACGAAGTTGCCATAAGCAATGCCAACGAAATGATTCGGCTGTGCGGCGAGGCGGCGGGCGCAACGGCTGTCCCGCCAAGTACGCTCGAAGCCGCGCCCCTCGTCAGCCCGACCCCCTGAGGCCGCATGAACGTCTCTCCGCGCCGACCGCTTTTTCGGCGGCAGGCCCATTCCAATTTGTACCGCATGTTTTTGTGGATGACACTCATTCTCCTCGGGGTTGGCGTCATCCGCGGCATTGACCTGGGCGAAATCCGCCCGGCGGGTGAGCCAACCGCCACCCCTACCCGCGCTGTTGGCTCCCTGCTGGCCGAAGCCGATACCTACTTCACCGCCGGAAAATTGGATGCGGCGATTGAAGCCTACCGCGAATCTGCCAAACTCGACCCCCAAAACCCGCTCACCTTCGCCAACATGGCGCGAGTCCAGGTCTACTCCTCGGCCCTGCTGGCGACAGACGCCGAAAAGACGCAGCGCCTGCAGGAAGCCCTGACCTCCGCCGACCAGGCGCGGGAGGTCGGCCCCGATGACAGCGCCGCCGCCGCCGCGCGCGCCCTGGCCCTCGACTGGAACGCCGGCCAATACAGCCTTACCGAACCCGATAAATCCGAGCGCTATCTGACAGATGCCGAGCAGGAGGCCGTGCGCGCCCTGCAGCTGGACAGCGGCAACACGCTGGCCACCATTTATTACGCCGAAATCTTAATTGACCGCCAAAAATGGCCGCAAGGCGAACAATACCTGCAGCAATCCCGCGCCAGCGGCGCCGCTTTGATGGACTGGCACCGTGTCTACGCCTACTACCTCGAAACCCAGGGCTACTATCTAGACGCCATCCTGGAGTATGACCGCGCGATTGCCCTGGCCCCCAACCTGACGTTTTTGCACCTGCGCGCTGGCGCCACCTATCGCCAACTGGCTTTCGCCAGCACAATTGAGGCCCAACGCAATGACCTGTACGAAAAATCTTTGGAATATTTTGACCGCGCCGCCAAAATCAACGAACAAATCCAGGTCAAAAATCCAGGGCCGTACATTTCCATTGCCAAAACCTATTCGCAAATGGGCGAATATTACGCCGCCAGCCGCAACGTCCAAAAGGCGCTGGAATTTGAACCGACCAACCCCGACATCTACGGCCAACTGGGAATTGTCTATTTCAAATCCCGCAACTACGAAGGCTCCATCCCCGCCCTAAAATGCGCCATTCGCGGCTGCAGCGCCCCCGAATCGTGTGACGCGCGCGGCGGCTGCGACCAGGGCGACCCCGGCCATGAAATTGTCGGCATGCCGCTTTCGCCCAATACCCTGGTGTATTACTACACCTACGGTTCGGTGCTGGCCTCGCTCAGCCGCCCCAAACAAAATTATTGCAGCGAGGCCGCCATTGTCTTTCAGGAGATTCGCAGCTCGCCCTTTGGCAGCGACCTCAACACGCTGGCAATCATTCAGGAAGGCGAGTCGATTTGTCGCGGGCTGAATGCGACCGCCACGCCCCTGGCCTCGCCCACCCTGCCAGCCCTAACTCCCGCCCCCTAGCCGAATCTTCCTCCCAGGCCTTTGGAGAAATATCAGAATTGCGTAAGAGTTTTTAACAGCGCCTCTTGACGCCTCTTCTTAAGCAAAGTATCATACCTTTTAGCACTCTCAAGTGTCGAGTGCTAAAATTTTGCCACGTTTTCACCATTCAACTATCTGTTATTCGGAGGCATGTATGAGCATTTCCATTAAACCCCTTGGCAACCGCGTTGTCATCGAACCCATTGAACAGGAAGAAATCACCGCTGGTGGCATTGTCCTGCCCGACACAGCCAAAGAAAAACCCCAGCAAGGCGTCATCCTGGCTGCCGGGCCTGGCGACCGTGACGAAGATGGCAAGCGCATCGCCATGGATGTCAAAGTTGGCGATAAGGTTCTTTTTGCCAAATACGCCGGCACCGAATTGAAACTGGATGGCAAAAAACTGCTTATCCTGCGCGAAACCGACCTGCTCGGTATTCTGTAAAAAAAAACGTAATCACCCACCGGAGGAATACTTTATGGCTGCTAAACAATTGCTTTTCACCGAAGAAGCCCGCCGCAAGCTTAAAAACGGCATGGACATGGTTGCCAACGCTGTCGCGACCACCCTCGGCCCCAAAGGCCGCAACGTCGCCATTGACCGCAAATTTGGCTCGCCCACCGTCACCCATGACGGCGTTTCGGTCGCCAAAGAAATTGAACTCGAAGACCCGTTTGAAAACATGGGCGCTCAACTGCTGAAGGAAGCCGCCCAGAAAACCAACGACATTGCCGGTGATGGCACCACCACCAGCACCGTCCTGGCGCACGCCATCGTCACCGAAGGCCTCAAGGCCCTGGCCGCCAGCTACAACCCGATGATGCTCAAACGCGGCATTGAAAAAGCCACCGACACCATTGTCGCTGAACTGCGCAAAATGGCGGTTGCCATTGAAACCAAAGAGGAAATCGCCTCTGTCGCCACCAACTCTGCCGCGGATGCCGAAATCGGCGGCCTGATTGCTGACGTGATGGACAAGGTTGGCAAAGACGGCGTCATCACCGTGGAAGAATCCAAATCCATGCAGTTTGAAACCGAATTTGTTGAAGGGATGCAGTTCGACCGCGGCTATATCTCGGCCTACTTCATCACCGACACCGAACACATGGAAGCCGTCATCCCCGAGCCGTACATCCTCATCAACGAAAAGAAAATCTCGGCTGCCCAGGATATCGTCCCCCTGCTGGAAAAACTCGTCCAGATTGGCAAACGCGACCTGGTCATCATCGCCGAAGACATTGACGGCGAAGCGCTCGCCACCCTGGTGCTGAACAAACTGCGCGGCATGCTCAACGTGCTGGCGATCAAAGCCCCCGGCTTCGGCGACCGCCGCAAAGCCATGCTGCAAGACATCGCCATTCTGACCGGCGGCACCGTCATCAGCGAGGAAACTGGCCGCAAACTGGAAACCGCCACCCTGCAGGATTTGGGCCGCGCCGACAAAGTCACCGCCGACAAAGACAACACCACCATCATTGGTGGCAAGGGCGATGAAGCTCAAATCAAGGCCCGCGTTGACCAGATTCGCGTCGAAATTGACAAAAGCACCAGCGACTACGACAAGGAAAAATTGCAAGAGCGCGTTGCCAAACTGGCCGGTGGCGTTGCCATCATCCGCGTTGGCGCGGCGACTGAAACCGAGCTGAAAGAAAAGAAACACCGCGTGGAAGACGCTCTCTCTGCCGCCCGCGCCGCTGTCGAAGAAGGTATCGTGGCCGGTGGCGAAATCTCGCTCATCAACGCCGCCGTCGCGCTGGAAGGAATCAAAATGGATTCCGATGACGCCCAAATTGGTGTCAACATCGTCCGCAAGGCGCTCGAAGCCCCCATCCGCAAACTGGCTTCCAACGCCGGGCAAGATGGCTCGGTCATCATTGATGGCGTCCGCCGTGAAGCCGCCGCCAAGAAGAACAAAAACATCGGCTACAACGTGCTCACCGGCGAATTCACCGACATGATTAAGGCTGGCGTGATTGACCCGGTCAAAGTGGTGCGCGGCGCGCTCGAAAATGCCGCCTCCATCGCCGCCATGATGCTGACGACTGAAGTCCTCATCACCGACGTGCCCGAAAAAGACAAAGCTGCCGCTCCGCAAATGCCGGAGTACTAAACCAGGAAAATAAAAAGCGCCGGTCGAAAGACCGGCGCTTTTTATTTTCCCAAAATAATTCTCTTGCCCTCCCCCAAATTTAACGCTACACTATAACCATGATTACCCCGCCCAAACCCGAGCCCCGCCTGCAGCAGCTGGAAAAACTGGTGGAAGTTAGCATTACCCTTAATTCCACCACCAACCTGGACGAATTACTGCAATCCATCATCAAAACCGCTACCGAAATTTTGGATTGTGAAGCGGCCTCCATTCTGCTCTACGATGAAAAGCGCAACCGCTTGTTTTTTGCCGCCGCCAACAACATGGATGCGAGTCAAATGGCGCAGATTCCCGTTCCGGTGGATGGCAGCCTGGCGGGGACGATTTTCCGCGAGGGGAAAGCCATCCTCCTCAACAACGTCAAAGAAGACGTGCGCCACTACAACGGCGTCAGCCAACAAATTAATTTTGAAGACACCAACCTGCTCGGCGTTCCCATGCGCATCCGCGACAAGGGCGTTGGCGTGCTGGAAGCGCTCAACAAACGCGGCGGCGATTTCAACGCCGCGGATGAAAAATTGCTGACCGTGCTGGCCTCGCAGGCCGCGGTTGCCATTCACAACGCCCGCTTGATTCAAGCGCTGCAGCAGGCCTACGAAAACCTGAGCGAAACCGACCGCCTGAAAAGTAATTTTTTAGCGCTGGCCTCGCATGAACTGCGCACCCCGCTGGGAATCATCATCGGCTACGCCTCCTTCATTCAGCAGGAGAAAAACGCCGAAGTGGCCGACCACGCCGAGCGCGTGCTGGCCGCTGCCAGCCAAATGCGCTCCATCATCGAATCAATGACCAGCCTGCACCTGCTTCAGGCCAAAGGCATGACCTTCCACCCGCGCGTGGTGCCCATTCAACAAGTCATCAACGCCGCGTATGAGGAAATGCGCCAAATCGCCAGCGAAATGAAACACAGCGTCACCTTTGACCTGCCCGACCAATCCCTGCTGGTCACTGCCGACCCCGAAAAACTGATCCCCGCCTTTGTCAACGTCTTCAACAACGCCATCCGCTTCACCCCCAGCGGCGGAAAAATTACCATCAGCGCCCGGCCCCAACGCGGCAACATTTCAATTTCAATTGCCGATAGCGGCATCGGCCTGGCCGCCGAGCAGCTCCCCAAAATTTTTCAGGAATTTTATCAGGTGGAGCCGCACAGCACCCGCCACTACGGCGGCCTCGGCATCGGCCTGACGATTGCCAAAGGCCTCATCGAAACCCAGGGCGGGCGCATTTGGGCAGAAAGCGAAGGCCTCGGCAAAGGCACAACCATCAAAATTCTGCTGCCGCCCACGGGAACTTCCTCGCTGGCCCTGCCCATTTAACATGAAAAACGCCCGCGTCATCTTAATGCTCATCGCGCTGGCCTCCGGCGCGGTGAGCATTTCCATCTTTAGCACCGGCCAACTGTGGTACGACGATTTTGCCGGCTACCTGCTGCAATCACAGGCCATTTTGCGCGGCCAAATGGCGCAATTCGTGGCCCAAAACAGCGCCTCGCTGGCCGCCTCCGATTACCCGGTCGGCCCCGCCGCCTACCCCTGGGGCTACCCGCTGCTGGTCGCGCCGATTTTCGCCCTGGGCGGAGTTGCCAGCCTGACGGCTTACAAACTGGTCAACGCCCTGGCTTTTGCCGCGTTTCTGATTGTCTTCCACGCCCTGGCGCACCGCCGCCTGTCGCCCGCCGCCGCGCTGACTCTGACCGCCGCGCTGGCCTTCAGCCCGGCCCTGCTTCAGGCGCAGGACCAAATTCAGGCCGATTTTGTCTTCCTTTTTTTGAGCACGCTGGCGCTGTGGCAAATCGAAAAAAATGGGCGCGCGGCGCCGCTGGGGCTGACTCTCTTCGGGGCGTTTTTTGTGCGAACCAACGGGATTCTGCTCGTGGGCGTTTTCCTGGCGGAGCAAATCCGCCGCGCCCGCGCTGCGCCAAAGCCGGATTGGCGTTTTTCGGCGGGTACAACCCTGATTTTTCTCAGCCTGACCCTGCTGGCCGGGGCGATTTTCCCCAACGGGCAAACCTCGTACTTTGAGCATTATGGCTTGTTTTTTACCCCCGCCCGCCTGTGGGAAAACTTCCTATATTACCTGGCGCTGCCCGGCGAAATGTTTTCCTTTTTGCCGGGAGCCTTCCCGCTTCTGGCGGCGCTTTTTCTGCTGGGGGCGTGGCGCTTCCGGCGGCAGGAATTTCCCGCCTTGCTTTACACCGCCGTCAGCCTGGCGCTTTTCATCAGTTGGCCAGAGCGCCAGGGCCTGCGCTTTCTCTACCCGATTTTGCCGCTGATGCTGCTGATTGCCGCGCGCGGCCTGGAAAGTTTTAGCGCCCGCTGGCGCTGGCTTTCTCCGGCGGCCTGGGGCGCGCTGGCGGCGCTTTCATTGGCCGTCAGCCTGAGCGTTGGCGGCGGGCAATTTCTTCAGCGGCGCGAAATCAATGGCCCTTTTGACGAATACAGCCAGCCGATGTTCGCTTTTTTGCGCGAAAATACGCCGCCCGAAAGCCGAATTATTTTCTTCAAACCGCGCCTGATGACTCTTTTGACGGGACGCTCCAGCCTGTTGATTGACGATTGCGCCCGGCTGGGAGCGGGCGACTATCTGGCGCTGCATAAAAAAGGACAAAGTAACGGCCAGGTTAATCCAACCCTGGCCGAAACCTGTAACCCAAATTTGCGCTTGACGATGATTTTTGAAAACAAGCGTTTTCTGATTTACAAAATTTCCCCTTGATGCTCAGCCAATGGACATGATTTTCTCCAGCATTTGTTCGTTGGTGGAAAATTTGTAAAATTCTACGCCGCGCCGCTGGGCTTCGGCGTTTTCGATTTCGGTCAATTTACGCACATCCCCGCGTGAGACGATGGTTTTTCCGCTGGCGCGCAGCAAGGCGGCCAGTTTTTCGGCGTTTAATTCAGCGGCGGGCAGTTCAGCCAGGTATTGCAGAACGGCTTTCGCGCCGTTGGTGCCGTCCTTGCGGGCGTAGCCGACCAGCCCGGTGCTGGCCTGTCGGCTCCACCCGGCGACAAAAGTATCGGCGATGACTTCGCCTTTTTGCGGGTCAAAGGCTTCGTAAGAAAATCCATCCACGGCGAAGCGCGGCTGGGGGGCTTTGGCAAACTCTGCGCCCTGAGTGGGCAGGCCAAAATTTTCGTCTACGCGGTCGCCGATGGCAAAAACCACGGCGTCAGCGGGAAGTATACGTTTGACGCCGGTTCCACGCGCTTTGACCTGGCCCTCGCTGAGCGACAGGCTGGTCTCTTCCACTTCCAGGCCGCTGACCTGGTTTTCCGCGTTGCCCAAAATGGCGGCGGGCGATGCCAAAAACGAAAAGCGGAAACGCGCCGGGGAAAGCGCGGGCTGCGCCTTGGGCAGGGCCTCCAAAATGGTGGCGCGCGCCTCCGCCGGGTTTTGGCCGATGGCCTGCATCATGCCGCCGACACGGGCCAGTTCTCCGTCCAGCGCGGGTACGTCCAACTGCGCGGCGACATATTCCATTTCTTTTTTGTCAAATTTTACTTCCGCCGGGCCGCGCCGCACAATGGCGATGACTTCATCCACTTTGATCTTTTGCATCAAAAAACGGGCAATATCCAGCATGACGTTGCCCGCGCCGACAACGGCCACCCGCCGCCCAAAGTGAAATTTACGCTGGCTGTAGGGCGGCAGCTGGTTGTAGTGATAGACCAAATCTTTGGCGTGGTAGACGCCCGTCAGGTTTTCGCCGGGCAGGCCGAGCCACTTGGTGCCCTGCGCGCCCACGGTGACGAGAAGCGCCTGAAAGCCGCAGGCGCGCAAATCGTCCAGGCTCAAATCTCCGCTGGCGCCGACGCTGATATTTCCATAGTAGGTGATGCCGGGCGTATCCAGCACCTGTTGAAATTGATTGCGCAGGCCCTGCTTCATGGCATATTTATCGGGGTAGATGCCATATTCGGCCAGGCCGCCAGGTTTGATGTCGCGGTTAAAAATGGCGACTTGCGCTCCGGCGCGGGCCAGCTCACGCGCGGCGAACAGGCCCGCCGGGCCAGCGCCGATGACTGCGATAGGATGATTTTCACTCACGACCTGCTCCTTTTGAAAACGGGAAAAGTACCAGCGGGATTATATGGGAAAACCGGGGTAGATTCAAGTGGGCGCGGCCCTGATTTATGCTAAACTATTCTCATAGATTAATCAGGAGGCTTCGACAGATGGCAGAGAAAAAAACAGACAACCTCGGCTGGATTCGCGCCCTGCTTTTCCCAAAAAAAACTCCCGCGCCGACAGCGGCCATTACACCGGCCACAAAAACCCGTACCCTGGGCTGGCCCAAAATTCAGCGTGAGCGGGTTGCCCCGGCGTTTTGGACCATCGCCAGCGTCTTTTCCATGATTGTGAACGTGATTCTGGTGATTGTCCTGCTAGTTGTGGCGCGCCAGCTCTTTGTTCTCAAACACATGGTGGGCGATGGCTTGTTGGGCGGGCTGTATCAAAATTTCATTCTGATGGACCAGGCCAACATCAAAACCAACGTGGTGGTGGAAACCGAAATCCCGGTCAAGTTTTCTCTGCCGGTCAAAACCAATACCTCCGTCACCCTGACCGAAGATACGCGCATCAATGGTGCGCTGGTAACGCTGAACACGGGCGGGCTGAACATCACCAACGCCCCGGCCAACATCATCCTCCCCGCCGGAAGCCTGCTGCCGATTGCGCTGGATATTACCGTGCCGGTGGATACCACCGTGCCGGTCACGCTCAACGTTCCGGTGGATATTCCGCTGGCGCAGACGGAACTGCATAATCCATTTGTCGGCCTGCAGCAGGTGATCAGCCCGTATTATTGGCTGCTGCAGCCAGAAATCAAATCGGCGGAGGATATTCCGGCCTGCAAATTTAGCCTGGGATTGTGCGGCTGGTTCTTCAAATAATATGGAAATCGTCAGCGGCGTGGATTTGGTGGAAATAGCGCGGGTGGAGCAGGCGCTGGCGCGTCACGGTCAGCGTTTTCTGGAGCGGGTTTTTACCCCCGCCGAAGCCGAAATATGCGCCGGGCGGGTCGAATCGCTGGCGGCGCGCTATGCCGCCAAAGAAGCCGCCGCCAAAGCCCTCGGCACCGGCCTGCGCGGCTTTGGTTTTTTGGATATTGAAATCCTGCGCGGTGAATTGGGTCAGCCGCTGCTGACCTTTGGCGGGGCGGCTCTGAGCCTGGCGCGCGCCCAGGGCTGGTTCAGCCAGTCGGTCAGTCTCAGCCACACGGCCACTCATGCGGTGGCCGTGGTGACGGCGCTGAAAAATCGCTGAGGCGGCCCGCACTGCGCCACAATTTGTTTTTCCCTGAAAAAAAAGAAAAACCGGCGGCCTTTTGGCCGCCGGTTTTATGTGTCGGGGTGGTCGGACTCGAACCGACGACCCCCGCGTCCCAAACGCGGTGCGCTACCAACTGCGCTACACCCCGGACAGGTGGCAAAGTATAATGCCTGGCGGCTGGAAACGTCAATGATACATGCCAAAACCTCCCTGCTCACGCTGATGATTTTGCTGATGGCCTGTTCTCCGGCGGCCACGACGCCTCCTCCCAGCGGAGAAACACCGTCCGCCCCGCCGAGCGCATCCCCGGCGGCCTCACCCGATTCCGCGCCGACTGTGGCTTCGGCGGCGGGTTGTTCATCTGTCAGCGGGCAAATCGTCACTGGCGTGGTCGAAACCGAACTGCTCGATAAGCCGATGCGCTATCAGGTCTATTTGCCGCCCTGCTACGCTGATTCTTCGGCGCGCTACCCGGCGCTCTATCTTTTGCACGGCCAGAATTTCGACGAGACTCAATGGCTGCGGCTGGGCCTGGCTGAGCAGATGGACGCCCTGCTGGCCGCCGGAGAATTTTTGCCCTTTGTGGTTATTTTGCCTTTCGATTATTCTTACAAACAACCGGCGCAATATGCTTTTGAGCAGGTTTTCATTGAAATGTTGCTGCCTCGCCTGCAGAAAGAGTATCGCCTGCGCTCCGGGCGCGACTCAAACGCGATTGGCGGGCTTTCACGAGGCGGAGCCTGGGCCTTTTACCTCGGCTCGCGTCACCCCGATTTGTTCGCTTTCATCGGCGCGCATTCTCCGGCCCTGTTTTCCAGTGATATGGGCGCTTTTCCCCTGCGTTTGCGCGACCTGCCCGAAGGGCAAAAGCCTTCTTTTTACATTGACGCTGGAAATAATGACCCCGATTTTGCGTTGATTCGACAGGTGGTTGATTGGATTGACGGCCAGACCCTGGCCTACGAATGGCATTACAACCTCGGCTTTCACGATGAAAGCTATTGGCGCGCTCACCTGGTGGATTATTTGCGCTGGTATGGAAAAAGTTTTGACTCAAAAAAGTAGCGCGGCTCGCAGGCCGCGCTACTTTTTTGCCACTTTCTGGCAATTAACCCAGGTGCATCGGCATAATCACATGCAGAAAATTATCATCGCCTACGGGGCGAATCACGCCTGGCGCATTCGAGGCCGAGGTTTCCACCGCCACATTGGGGGTTTTGATGACTTCCAGCACCTCGCGCAGGTATTTGACGTTGAAGGCAATCAGCAGCGGTGACCCGTCCACTGTCGCCTCGACAATCGTCTCGTTGCTGCCGGTTTCTTCGCTGTGCGCCGAAATTTCCACCTCGCCCGGCTGCATTTCGCCGCTGTTTTTGATGTTCAGCCGCACCACGTTCGAGCCCTCGCGCGCGAAAATTTCGGCCTGGCGGCAGGCTTTCAGCAGCGAGGCGGTCGAAATCAGCGTGCGCGATTTGTAGGAGCGCGGAATAATTTGCTGGTAATCGGGGAAGGTGCCGTCAATTAATTGCGAAACCAATTCTGCGTCTTTGACGTGGAAGACGACCTGGCCGCGTCCTTTGGGCAAAACCATCTGAATGCTTTGCTCGCCGTCCGAGGCGATGCGCGCCAGTTCGTTCAGCGCCCGCGCCGGAATAATGGCGCTGACTGCTTGCTGGGCGGGGCTGGAAAGGGTCGCCTTGCGCACGGAAAGGCGGAAGCCATCGGCGGCGGCCATGGTGACCCCATCTTTGTCCACCTGCACCAGAACGCCCATCAGCACCGGGCGGGCTTCATCAGTCGAAGCGGCAAACGCCACCTGCTGAATCATTTCCTTAAAATCAGCCACATTAATCTCAATCGCGTTCTCAAAATCGGGCACCGGCAGGGGCGGGAATTCTTGCGCGTCAATGCCTTTGATGTCGTTGGTGGAGGAGCCAGAGCGCACATTCAGCGTTTGGGTCTGCGCGTTCAACGTCAGGCTGACTTGCGGGTCGGGCATGGTGCCCACCAGGTCCGAGAGGGTGCGCGAAGGCACGGTGGTGGAGCCTTCCTCCTCGATTCTGGCCCCAATCCAACAGGTGATTCCCAATTCCAGGTTGGTGGCCGAAAGGCGCAGGCGGCCCTCATCGGTGGCGAGCAAAATATTTGCCAGCACCGGCAGGGTGCTGCGTGGTGAAACGGCCCTCGAAACGGTACTTAACCCGCGAGCCAGATTTTCTTGAAGGACGGTAACTTTCATGGAAGTTTTCTCCTGCGCTGAGATGGAAAAAGTATATCATCAAAAATTGGTCAGTAAGGAAATCATCAACATCAGCGCGCCGAACAAAATTTGCAGGCCAAACAGCGCGGCAAAAACATAGGCCACCACCGTCCAGGCAGAATTTCCGCTGAAGCTGGGGCGCGGCGTTTCCCCTTCGGCCAGTTGGCGGAGGATTTGCGCCGCGCGCTCTTCGGGCCGCCGGGGCGACTCGCCCGCCCAGAGCCAGTTCCCGCTCGCAGGCGGAACAAGCACCCGAAAACCGGGATACGTTTCGAGCCAGGTTTTCAGCGCGGGAGGCGGGTTCAGCGCCAAATCTGCCGGGAGAGCCAGCGCCCCAAAACGGCTGGAATCGGCGGGCAGGGCTTCGTCTGCGCCGAGAACGGTCAGCGCCAAATCGGCGGATTGGCGCTGCAGGGCGGCTGTCAGGCGAGCGCCGAAGGCCGCCTCGGCGTCAGACGAGATTGCCAGTAGGCGAAATTCCTTGCGCCGCGCGGCGAGTGTATCGCCCGCCCGCCCGCTGTCGCGCCGCAGGCAAAGGCTGTGGTAGACCAGCACGGTAACAAAAAGCGCCACGGCCAGCGCCAGGGTGAGCGTATCGCTCCAAAAGTTGGGGCCCGTTTCCCCGGTCAGCCCGGCGCGCAGCAGGCTGTAGGCCAGCCCGCCCGCCGAAATCATGCTGCCGATGACGGAGGCGAAAATGGCGGCGTAGAGGTAAAAGCGGCGGATTAGGGAGCCGCGCGTCGAGTCGCCGCTTTCGCCATCCGCCGCGGCCTCTGCCTGCATGGGCCGCCAGGCGCTCAGCCAGAGCGGCAGCCCCACCAACAGCGTGGAGATGAGAGCGGCCAGGCGCTCGCCCAGCAGGTCGCCCCAGTCAGTACCGTTCAGCGTCAGGTCAACCAAAAACGAAAGCAACAGCATGATTCCGATGATGGTTGCGGTCAGCCCGGCAGCGGAGAGAATGTAAACGTACAGGCGGCGAATGCCCGCGCGGCGGCTTTTCCAGGCGGCGGAATTACTTTCGCGGCTGAACCAGCTGCCGTAGTAGGCCCAGATTGTGCCGAGCGGCAGCGCCAGCGAGAGCGTTCCGCTGATGAGGCGGAAAGTATCGCTGAGGCTGCTGCCAAGAAAGGCGGCCCGCAAGATTTGGTAGAGAATGTTTCCTGTGGCGCCCAGGCTGACGGCGATGCCGGTTAGCGTCAAGAGGAAGAGTGCGCCCAGGCGCAGGCTGGAGCCTTGTTCCAACTCATCGCTCAGTGCGCGCTGACAGCTTTGCCAGGTAAAGGCCCACAGCGGCGCGCCGACCAGCGCCAGCGCCAGGCCGTTAATCAGTTCTGGCAGCGCAAAATCAACGGCGCTGCCGAATGGCAGGTTGAAGAGATAGGCGAGAATTTTTTCCGCGCCAAAAATCAACATCAGCAGGCTGTAGACCAGCCAGAGATGGCGGTACAGGCGGCGCGTGTCGGCGAAATCCTGTTTTTCGGGCAGGGTTTTCCATTCGCCGCGCAAAACATTCCAAAAATACGCGCCGACGAGCAGGTTGAGCAGCGCGGCGAGCAGGTTATCGGATGTGGTTTGCTGGCCGCCAAAAATGGCGCGGCTGGGTTCCAGGCGGGCGGCCTGCAGCGCCAGACGATTGAGGAGCGCCAGTACATTTTGGGTAAGCGGAACGAGGGTTGCCAACAGGGCGGCGTAGAAAAAAACGGCGCGCAGGCTGGCCGTTTTTTCTTCCACGTCGTGGGCGGCGGCGCGCTGCGCCCAAAGCCAGTGAATGAGAAAAATGGGCGTGCCGACCAGTAAAAGCGCCAGCGCCAGCGCCAGCGTTTCACCGCTGGAAAAGGTCAGACTGCCGTTGAAAATGGTGCGCGCCAGGCCAATGACGCCCCACAGCACCACTTCCAGGCTGATGAAAGCCACCAGGTAAAAATAGAAACGTCGGATGGTACGCATGATGAGACTCTTTTCTGACGCGGGATGCTTTGCGTCTTATGGTTTTTGATACCAGCTGTAAAACCAAAATGGATTCGCCATTCGGCTCAATTTCCATTGGCCGTTTTGCAGCAGCAGCTCGGCGTTATCTTGTCCGCGTCCGCCGCTGGAAAATGGGTCGCTGGAACTGTAGGCAATCGACAATTCAACGTAGGCGCTATCGCCCGAAATGCTGGCGCTCAACACATCCACGCCCGAAGATTGGGGGTAAAGATTGCCATTTTTAAATTCCTGGCGAAATTCGGCGAGTGAAGGTTTGTTGGGCAGGTCGGCCAGGTAGGAATAGGCGCGCTCGTACTCTTCTTTGCGCACGGCGACGATGTAGTTGCGCACGACACCCTCGGGCGTATCTTCCGCGCCGTACTGCGGGCCGTCCCTGCGCAGGAAGAAAACTATCAGCGCCAGCAAGACCAGGGCGGCAATCCCGATTAGAATGCCGGAGAGAAACTTATCTTGTTTCATTTTTTTCCTTTTGAAATTGAGCGGCGGCGAAGGAGTCGCCGCGCGCCGGGGCCGGGCCTCGCGCTGATGGCGAGGAAGGGGCCGAGCACGGGCAGCGTCAGCGTCAGCCCGCCCCAGAAAAACCATTCGCCCAGGCTTAATCTGCGCCGGGTGAGGTAGTACAGGCTGAAGGCTGCCGCCAGCGCGCTGTAAAAAATCAGCAGGTAACGCAAAATTTCATTATTCATGGTTTACTCCACCAGGTAGGTTTCGCCTTGTTGATTGAGCCAAAGCTGGAAGCCGGGCAGGGCGCCATCCCACCAGGCGCGCGACCAGGCCTCGAGGCCGGAGGGCAAACATTCTGCCGGGAAAAGCACGGCGGGGACGTTGCTCCGCAGGCAGAAGGCGGGCAGGTTTTGTTCGCCGACGAAAATCACCTCGGCTACTTTGTTCGTTTCGCCGGGGGTCGGGGCGCAGCCGTTTTGCCATCCAGCGCGGCCATCGGGCAGGCGGCACCAGCTCTGGTCAACGCTGGGGACGCTGGTGTAGGTGTACACATCCGAGGCGCTTCCGTTGTTTTTGTACAGGCGCACGCTGTCGCCGCGGTTGCTGAGCAGGATGCCGGTTTCGGATGCGAAGTAGACCAGTTTGGCGCCGGGCGCCAGGTCGATGGCGGGCAGGGCGAAGGTGGGCGAATCACCGGCCTGGTCGTCGAGCCACCAGCCGCTGAGCGAGACGCTTTGGCTGCTGACGTTGATGATTTCGATGAATTCATCGCCATAATCCACGCGGCCATCGCGGTTCCAGTCGCTGCGGGCGTGCGGCAGAAATTCGTTAATCACCACGCTGGAGAGTGTGACCGGGGTGCGGGTGGGCGTGCGCGTGGGGGTGCGGGTTCCGGTATTGGTCGGGCG
>JAVHNW010000168.1:0-3434 GCA_036169755.1 bacterium
AGATTTTTGAAAAAAGCCTTTCCACCCGCGAAGGCGGGCCGGAGTACGTCTTTTTTGAGGGCCCGCCGACTGCCAATGGTCGGCCTGGCGTTCATCATGTGCTGGCGCGCGCTTTCAAAGATATGTTTCCGCGCTACAAAATCATGCGCGGCTACCACGTTTCGCGGCGTGGCGGCTGGGATACGCATGGTTTGCCGGTGGAAATCGAAGTTGAGAAGAAACACGGTTTCACCAATAAACAACAAATCGAGGCCTATGGCATCGAGAAATTTAACGCCGAGTGCAAAAAATCGGCCTTCGATTACATTCAAGATTGGGAACGCCTGACCGACCGCATCGCCTTTTGGGTGGATTTAAAAGAGGCCTACGTCACTTTCACCAACGATTACATCGAATCGCTGTGGTGGATTTTGCGCCAGTTCTGGGATAAAAACCTGCTTTACCAGGGTTTTAAAGTTGTCCCGTACTGCCCGCGCTGCGGCACGCCGCTCTCTGACCACGAAGTGGCCCAGGGCTATGACGATGCCACCGACCCCTCCGTTTTTGTGCGTATGCCGTTGATGGATGTCGCCGATACTTCCCTGCTGGTGTGGACAACCACCCCCTGGACGCTTCCTGCCAACGTGGCGGTTGCCGCCGCCCCAGAAGTGGAGTACGTCAAAGTGCGGCACACCCTGGCGGATGGCAGCGCCGAAAACCTGATTCTGGCCGAGGCCCTGCTGAAACGTGTCTTTGGCGAAGAAGAAGTAACCGTGCTGGAAAGCTTCAAAGGCAAAAAATTGGAAAAGATGCGCTACAAGCCCCTTTTCACTTTTCTGCCGCCCGAAAAACCGGCCCATTACGTCATCCTGGCAGATTTTGTAACCACCGCTGATGGCTCTGGTCTGGTTCACATGGCTCCGGCCTATGGCGCGGATGATATGAAAGCCGCCATGGAATACGATTTGCCGGTGATTATGGCCGTCGCCCCGGATGGAACCTTTGTGCCGGAAGTTACCCCCTGGCGCGGCGTATTTGTCAAAGATGCCGATCCGCAAATCATCACCGACTTGCAAAATCGGGGCCTGCTCTTCCGCCACGAACCGTACACCCATACCTATCCCTTCTGCTGGCGCTGCAAAACGCCGCTGCTGTACTACGCGCGCGAGGCCTGGTACATCCGCACCACGCAAGTCAAGCAGCGCCTCAACGACCTCAACCAACAAATCAACTGGGTTCCCGAACACATCAAAAACGGGCGTTTTGGCAACTGGTTGGAAAATAACATTGACTGGGCGCTCAGCCGCGAGCGCTACTGGGGAACTCCTCTGCCGGTGTGGGAATGCGCCGACTGCAAACACCAACACTGCATTGGCTCGGTGGCTGAACTGGCACAGCTGGCGGGGCAAGACCTGACCGACCTGGACATGCACCGCCCGCAGGTGGATAAGATCCACTTCCCCTGCCAGGAATGCGGCGGAACGATGACCCGCGTGCCAGAACTGATTGATGTCTGGTTCGACTCTGGCGCCATGCCCTACGCCCAATGGCACTATCCCTTTGAAAATAAGGCCACCTTCGAAAAACAATTCCCCGCCGATTACATCTGCGAGGCGGTGGATCAAACCCGAGGCTGGTTCTATTCGCTGCACGCCATCAGCACCATGCTGATGGATAGCGTAGCCTATAAAAATGTACTTTGCCTCGGCCTGATTTTGGACGGCAACGGCGAAAAAATGTCGAAATCCAAGGGCAACATCGTCAACCCCTGGGATGTGTTGAATGTTCATGGCGCAGACGCTTTCCGCTGGTATCTCTACACGGCCACCCCGCCTGGCAACGAGCGCCGCTTCTCGGTGGATTTGGTCGGCGAGGTGCTGCGCAGTTTCACCCTGACGCTGTGGAATGTGTATTCGTTTTTCGTCACATACGCCAACCTGGACGGGTGGACTCCCATCTCTGCCGGAGATACCAAATTGGCCTACAGCCCGCTCGACAAATGGCTGCTTTCGGAACTGAACAGCCTGGTGCGCAGCGTCACCGCCGGTTACGAGGCCTACGATGTCACCGCCGCGACTCGCCCCATCGAAAAATTTGTCGAAGTTCTCTCCACCTGGTACCTGCGCCGCTCGCGCCGCCGCTTCTGGAAGTCAGATTCTGATTCGGATAAGCAGGCCGCCTACCAGACGCTGTACACGGCCCTGGTCACGCTGAGCAAACTGCTCGCCCCGGCCATGCCCTTCCTGGCGGATGAAATCTATCAGAACCTGGTGCGCTCCTTCAGCCCCGAATCCGCCGAATCCGTTCACCTGGCCGACTGGCCCGCAGCGGATTCGGCTCTGATTGACGAAAAACTCAACCACAGCATGGAACTGATCATGCGCCTGGCCTCGCTGGGGCACGCCGCCCGCGCCAAAGCCAACCGCAAAGTTCGCCAACCTCTGGCCGAAGCCGCTTTTTCTGTCACCAACGGCGCGGAACGGCAGGCCGTTCACGAATTTGCCGACCTGCTGGAGGATGAGCTGAACGTCAAAAAAGTGCGTCTGCTGGACGCCTCAACCGAGGCGCTGGCGCATAGTGTCAAACCCCTCTCCAGGCAGCTCGGCCAAAAGTACGGCAACAAATTTCCGGCGCTGCAAAAAGCCATTTTGGCGCTGAATCCCGAAGAAGCCGCGCAGGCGCTGACGGCGGGAAAACTTTCCCTCAACCTGGACGGCCAGGCCTATGAAATTTTGCCCGAAGAAGTGGAAGTCAAAGCCCTGGCGCGGGAAGGTTTTGCGGTGGCCGAGGAGGGTTCCTACGTGGCCGCGCTGGTGACGGAACTGACGCCGGAACTGAGGCGGGAAGGCCTGGCCCGCGAGTTTGTGCGCCGCGTGCAGGATTTTCGCAAAACTTCGGGCCTGGAAGTGGCTGACCGCGTGCGCCTCTACCTGAGCGCCTCGCCCACCTTGAAAACGGCCATTGAAGCCCATCGTGAAACCATCATGGGCGAAACCCTGGCGCTGGAACTGCACTTCACCCCCTCGCCCTACACCTCCAAAGTAACGATAGAAGAATTTGATGGCGAAAAAGTGATGGTGGCGCTGGTCAAAACTGGGCCCAAACTTTAACCCCGAAAAGGTGGCGCATGTTTGCAAACTCGTTTTCCCCCAACCGCATTCACTTCACCTCCCTCGCCACCGAGCGCGACCTGCGCCTGGCGATTGTCGAGACCGGACGGCTTTGCTACGCCCAGGGGCTGATGCCCGCCAACAATGGCAATATTTCGGTGCGCATGGGCGATGATCGGGTGCTGATCACCCCCTCCACTTTGTGCAAGGGCCATCTGGAACCGGATGACCTGCTGGTGATTGACCTCAGCGGCCAACTGCTCAAAGCCGACTCGCGCCGCAAGCGCCGCATTTCTTCCGAAACGCCGATGCACCTGGAAGCCTACCGCCAGCGACTCGATATTC
>JAVHNW010000169.1:0-3410 GCA_036169755.1 bacterium
TCCATCGAAAAATAGGCAATCGTTTGCGGGTTTTTGGGATGTTGGCTGGCGTACCAGGTCGTTTTTTGGTTAAGGTAGGCGTCAAATTCGGCAAAAACGCGGTCGTAAAGTTCTAGGTAATGCACGTCCTGGGCGGCGGCATTCCAGATGGAACGTTCCACCTGGCGCAGAAAGAGAATCGGGTTGTGATTGACGCGCTCCCACAGGTTGTTGTCAATACGGTTGAAAAGACGCTGCGCCAGCGGGTTCCAAACCCACCAAAGATTGTAGGCCAGTTCGCCCAGGCGCGAAATTCGGCGCGGCAGGTCAAAATGGTTGGGAAGTTTCGATTTGAATGTCATGGTTTTCCTTCTCTGAGAAAATAGCGGCCACATCATACCATGAGAGCAGAGAAATTCATCCGGCGCGCGGATTAGTTCAGCAAATCAACTATCCGCCGCGGCCAGGGTTTCGTGGTCGGGCAGCAAATTTTCCGCATTACGAATGACCGGGATAAAGTAGCCGCCGACGCCGACCAGAATGGAGAAAATGCCGCAGATGAAAACCAGCAGGCCCATCCCCGCGCCGGGGCCGCTTCCCACCAATCCACCGAGGGCGGCTGGAAGCGGGCCATCGCCGCGCATGGCTGGTTCCAGCACAAAATCAGCCAGCAGCCCGCCGATGAGCGGCGTGACCGGGTTGGTGAACCAGGCAATCAGCCGCCGCGCCGAAAAGACTCGTCCCTGCACATCGGGGGCGACTTTGGCCTGCCAGATGGCCTGATTGGAGCCATTGACCAGCGGCGAGAAAAGTTGGGTGAAAACTGCGGCAATCGCCCAGACGAGGATTCCGCGCCCGGCGCCGAGCGCCAACATGCCGAGGCCGAAGGCCATCCAGCCGAGTAAAACGCCATGCACGCGGCGCTTGAAGCCGCCCCAAACGGTCATCAACACGCCGCCGAGAATTTCACCAATGGCGAACATTGATTGGATACTGCCAAAAACGAGGCTGTTTTGGCCGCTGCGCGCCAAAATCATCGGCGCAAAAACAGTGAAGCCAATGCCGGTGAACAGGTTGCCGAAGAAGAAAACCATTTGCAAGCCGAGCAGGCTGGGGCGGGCAAAAATGTAGCGGAAACCATAAAGCGCCTCGTGCCAAAGCGTTCCACTGGCGGCCTGGCCTTCCCGCGTCTGACGCGGGCTGGGGATGTGAACCAGGGCCAGCGCGCCAACTGCCAGCAAAAAAGTGAGTACGTCGAAGAGCAAAATCCCCTGAATTTTGAACAGAGGCAGCAGCGCACCCGCCAGCAGCGGCGCAACCACCCCCGGCCCGGCTTCCATCAGCGACATCAGGCCGTTGACTCGCCCCAATTGTTCCTTTGGAATCATCGCTCCGATGGCGGCGGAGTAGGCCGGCCACTGAAAGGTGTTGCCAATGCCGCCCAGCGCCGCCGTGAGATAGAGATGCCAAAATTCGAGCCGTCCGCTGGCAAACATGACCAGCAAAAAAACGCTGCCCAGCCCCCCGGCCAGGTCGCTGACCATCATCATTAATTTGCGGCTGTAGCGGTCCACCCAGACCCCGGCCAGCGGAGAAAGCAGCAGAAAGGGGACAATGTAGAAAACCTGCACCAGCCCCATGGCCGTGGCGCTTTCCGTTTTTTGGTACATCCAAAGGGAAAGGCCAAAGCCGGTCATGCCCGAGGCTAAAATAGAAATCAACTGGCCGAGCCAGATGACGAGAAAAGCGCGAAAACCGGTCGGTTGGCGGGAGGAGTTCATGGTTATCCTTTTCAAAGCGGCGGGTTTTGCCAGATTAACCAGCCGCGGTTGAGCCATCGTTTTTGCAGGCGAATGGCGTAGCCGCGTCCGGCCAGCCCGCGCGCGCTGGCCGAAAACCAGGGACGCAGGCCAAAAGTTTTGGCGGGCGCATTTTCGGCGCAGGCGGCTTTCCACTCCGCAAAAAAACGGTGAATGGCCTCGCCGGGAACAACGCGGTGAATGAGATTTTTGGGCAAAATGGTTTGAAACTCTGCCGGGTCAAATCCCAGCCGAAAGTTGGTGTAAAAAACGAGCGCTTCCAGCCGCCACGGAGAGTCGCCACCATCGGGCTGACGGCGCAGCACATTGGCGGCGAGAATGCTTCCAAACGGGTTGGAAGTGCCTTCGACCAGCAGCCCGCCGGGCAAAACACCACGCGCCATCTGCTGCCAGGCGGGCAGGACATCTTTTTCTTCATATTGGCGCAAAACGTTGAAGGCGCGCATGGCGCGCACAGTTTCGCCGGGACGCAGCGGCAGGTTGAAACCGCCCAGGCGGAAATCGGTCAAATCATCGGCAAAGGGCAGGGCGCGCGCCACGCGCTCTGCTTCGATTTCCACGCCGAGCAGGCTGAGGGTGGGGGAAATCCGGCGGAAACGCGAGGCCGTTTCCAGCGTGGTGAAAGGTTCGGCCCCGTAGCCGAGATCCACGAACAGGGCGCGGGAAAACTCTCCATCGGCGCGAGTCAGCAGGCCGGGGTCATACATCAAAAAAAAGTGATCCACCTGACGCAGGCGGTTGCGGGCGGTTTTTCCGCGCGTCACCTGGCCCTGTGGTTTTTTGGGCGGATGCGCCATCAGGCAAACCCCAGAATGAAGCGCAAAATGGCGGCGTTGGTGATTTCGGGCGCTTCCAACTGCGGGGCGTGGCCGACTGCGCCCAGCGATTGGCCGACAGCGTCTTGCATGTCTTCCAGCCAGGAGGGGAAATTTTCGGTCTGCAAGAGCGGGTCGTTATCGCTCCACAGTAAAAGGGTGCGGGTGGGCAGGTCGAGCAGTTCCGAAATTAAATTGGGAGCGCTGGCCGGGATGGTGAGAATGTGCGGGCTGGCCTGGCGATAGGGCGCGAGCAGCTGCCCGGCCACCGCCGGGCTGGTGCGCGCAGTGATGCCAAGCAGTTTGCGCTCGGCCCACTCCGGGCGATAGCGTTCGGCCATTTGACGAAAATGCGGGTGGCGGTACAGCAGGCCGGGGATTTCACGGTATTGGTCGGGAGCACAAACAGGGTTGAGCAAAACCAGGCGGGCAACGCGGTAGGGGTGGCCGATGGCGTAGCGCAGGCAAAGCGCGCCGCCCAGGCCGTGTCCAATCAGAATGGGGGCCTGCGTCAGGTTGAGTGAATCAAGCCAGCGGCGGAAGGCGGTGTAGAGCAATTGAGCATAATACAGGCGGGAATCCGGCGGCTGAGGGCTTTCGCCGTGGCCGAGCAAATCCACAGCGTGGACGGTGTGACCGCTGGTAACGATGGCCGGGAAGAGGCTTTCCCAGTGACGCAGTGAGCCGCCCCAATCATGAACCAGGATGACCGGCGCGCCCTCGCCCCAGGCCAGGCTGTACAGTTGAAGATAATCTGTCGTATTCATGCGCGCCGGATTATACCAACGCCAAAGAC
>JAVHNW010000170.1:0-3402 GCA_036169755.1 bacterium
CGTATGCCGCGACCCTTACCGCGCTGATGGCGGCCTCCGCGCCCGAAGCCATTTTCCTGCCGACAACCACTCGCACCCGCGAAGTGGCCGCGATGAGCGCCTTCGACCTGGGCAGCGGTGTGCTGGTGGATGTGACCGCGCTCGAAGCGCAGGGCGAAACCATCCTCGCCACGCGCCCGATTTACGAGGGGAAACTTTTTGAAAAAGTGAGCTGTTCTGCCAGGCCGCAGTTCATCACCCTGCGCGCGCGCGCCTTTCCCAAACCGGCGCGTCAGGCTGGGCGCAGTGCCCAGGTAATCACGTCTGCCGCAAAGGCGGAGAGCAAAACAGTCGTTGAAGGCTTTGCGCCCGCAGAAACCAACGTCAACCTGGCGGATGCGGGCGTGGTCGTTTCGGGCGGGCGCGGCGTGGCTAACGACCCGGCCACAGGCTTTGGGCTGATCGGCGACCTGGCGAAGACTCTCGGCGGGGCGGTGGGCGCCAGCCGCGCGGCAGTGGACGCGAACTACATTCCCTACGCTCACCAGGTTGGGCAAACCGGCAAAGTTGTCAGCCCCGATTTGTACGTGGCGGTTGGCATTTCTGGCGCAGTGCAGCATTTGGTGGGAATGCGTTCCTCCAAAGTGGTGGTTGCCATCAACAAAGACGCCGAAGCGCCCATTTTTAGCCAGGCGCGTTACGGCATTATCGGCGACCTGTTCACGTTTTTGCCAATTTTGAACGAGGCCTTCAAGAAAAAACTCGGCAAGTAAGCCGGGCGCTGCCAATAAAAACGCTTGTCGGGCGGGAGGCCTGGCAGGCGTTTTTATTTTGCGTCTTCAGCCGCAATTCTTCGGCATGGCTGCCTGGTGATTGCCCACATCTTGGCGCAGCCTGATTCGGCGGGATAAATCCCTGCCTCAGCACATGAAAGTCGGATGAATCCGACTAATTGCGCCAGTCCGAAGGACTTCCATGAACTGCCTGCACCGTGCCGCAGGCACAGGTGAGCAGGCGGCTTTAGCCCCGCGAACCGAGTTGTGGGCAATCGCCAGATGGCTGCGCCCTGGCCGCTGTGATAAAATCTGCTGCGCAGCGGCAACCGCCCGCTTCGCACATTGAAATAGCCTCTCGACTGCGCGGCGCTCGGGGCGAAGAATCCCATTTCCCAGGAGAAGATTGTATGAAACATTTCCTCGATGTGTCCGATTATTCCCCCGCCGAAATCCAGGACATGCTCGACCTTGCCATCCGCCTCAAGCAGGAATATTTTTCCGGCGGCAACAAGCCCCTTTTTAAGGGGAAGGTGCTTGCCCTGGTTTTCCAAAAACCCAGCCTGCGCACGCGCGTCTCGTTTGATATGGCGATGCGTCACATGGGCGGCGATGCGCTTTATCTTTCCCCCAATGAAATTGGCCTTGGTAAACGCGAATCGATTGCAGATATTTCGCGCGTGCTGTCCGGTTATGTTCAGGCCGTCATGGCGCGCGTTTTTGAACATCAGCATGTGGTCGAACTGGCAAAATGGTCTTCCATTCCGGTCATCAACGGCCTCAGCGATTACTCGCACCCCTGCCAGGCGATGGCTGACGCCCAGACCATCATCGAAAAATTTGGTGCCATGAAGGGGCTGAATGTGACCTACGTTGGTGACGGCAACAATGTGGCCGTCTCGCTGATGCACATCGTCACCATGTTGGGGGGAAATTTCACGATTGCCAACCCGCAAGGTTATGGAATGCCCTCCGCAGCGCAGCAAATCGGCGCGAGATTGGCCAAAGCCAGCGGCGCAAAAATCACTTATCTGAACGACCCGCACGAGGCCGTCAAAAACGCGCAGGTCATCTACACCGACACCTGGACCAGCATGGGGCAGGAAGAGGAAAGCGCCCGGCGCGAAGCCATTTTCCCGCCCTATCAGGTGAATGCCCAACTGGTCAGCGAAGCCGACCGGGATGTGATTGTGATGCACTGCCTGCCCGCGCATCGCAACCACGAATTGACCGATGAAGTTGCCGATGGCCCGCACTCCGCCATTTTCCCTCAGGCGCACAACCGTCTGCACGCGCAAAAAGCAGTTTTGGCGCGGCTGTTCGAAGTGGCCTGAGGAAACAAGGAAATTAGAAAATTTAGAAAACCAGGAAACCAGGTGAAACTATGAACACACAACAATTCATTGAAATGGAAGAAAAATACGGGGCGCACAATTATCACCCGTTGGATGTCGTCATCGAAAAAGCCGAAGGCGTGTGGGTGTACGACGTGGATGGCAAAAAATATCTCGACTGCCTTTCCGCATATTCGGCGGTCAACCAGGGACACGTTCACCCGCGCATTCTCAAAGCGATGATGGAACAGGCTCAACGAGTGACTCTCACCTCGCGCGCCTTCCGCAACGACCAACTGCCGCTGTTCTACAAGGAATTGGCCGACTTCACCGGCTACGAAATGTCCATCCCGATGAACTCCGGCGCCGAAGCGGTGGAAACCGCCGTCAAATTGGCCCGCAAATGGGCCTACACCGTCAAAGGCATTCCGCGCCACCAGGCCGAAATCATCACCGCCACCGGCAACTTCCACGGGCGCACCACCACCGTCATTTCCTTCAGCACCGAACCGCACTATCGGGATGATTTTGGCCCCTTCACCCCTGGATTTGTCACCGTTCCCTACGGCGATGCTGAGGCGGTGGCAAAAGCCATCACGCCGAACACGGCTGCCGTCATGCTGGAGCCGATTCAGGGCGAGGCGGGAGTGGTCATTCCTCCGGCGGGCTACCTCAAAAAAGTGGCCGAAATTTGCAAAAAGAACAACGTTTTGCTGATTGCCGATGAAATTCAGACCGGCCTGTGCCGCACCGGCAAAGTTTTTGCCAGCCAACACGAGGGCGTGCGCCCCGACATGGTGACGATTGGCAAGGCGCTTTCCGGCGGCTTCTACCCGATTTCCGCCGTCCTGGCCGATTCGGCGCTGATGAATCTCTTCACCCCCGGCGAGCACGGCTCCACCTTTGGCGGCAACCCGCTGGCAGCGGCGATTGGCCGCGCGGCGCTGGCCGTCCTCCGCGAGGAAAATCTCGCGCAGCGCTCTGCCGAATTGGGCGCGTATTTTCTCGACCAGCTGCAGGAAATCTCCAGTAAACACATCAAAGAAGTGCGCGGACGCGGCCTGTTCATCGGGCTGGAACTCAAACCCGCAGCGGGCGGCGCGCGCCGTTTTTGTGTCGAGCTGCAAAAGCGCGGCATTCTGGCCAAAGAGACGCACGACAACGTCATCCGCTTTGCGCCGCCGCTGGTAATTGACAAAGCCACCATTGACTGGGCGGTTTCCATCATTCGCACAGTCTTACAGATGGATTGACCCTGTTTTCTCCGTGGCGAAAATCACAGATTTGCGCCACGCTTTTGGCTGTTTTAAGCTGGA
>JAVHNW010000171.1:0-3386 GCA_036169755.1 bacterium
GATTTTGTCAGCGACGGCGACCCCCGTTTCACCGGGGGTGACCCGGCGGCCCTGCTGGTGGTCGAATTTTCTGGCGCCAACCCCGCCGAATTGGAAAAGCAGGCCCTCGCAGTCGGGAAATGTCGCGTAGCCACTGCGCCCGAAGCGCAGGCGCGCATCTGGAACGTCCGCAAGGCCGGGCTGGGTATTCTGGATTCCGGCCCCGGCCCGGCGCGCCCGGTTGCTTTTATTGAAGATTGCGCCATTCCGGTTGAACGCCTGGGCGAATTTGTGCGCGAAATGGAGCGCATCCTCAACGCCCATCACGCGCGCGCCGCGTATTACGCCCACGCTTCTGCTGGCTGCCTGCACATCAAACCCCTGCTCGACCTGCACAGCGGCGAGGGCCGCCGCGCCCTGCGCAGCATTGCCGAAGCAACGCACGCGCTGACCCTGCGCCTGGGCGGGGCGATGGCCTCCGAGCACGGCGATGGCCTGGCGCGCGGCGAATTCTTGCCCAAAACCTACGGCGATGAAATTATGGAGGCCTTTCGCCTGCTGAAGCATTCCGCTGACCCGCAAAACATCCTCAACCCTGGGAAAATCCCCGCGGCTCCGCCGCTGGATACGCACTTGCGCTACGGAGCAGCCTACTCGCCCCAGCCCTGGCGCCCGGCCCTCGACTTTTCCCGCCAAAATGGGCTGACCGGCGCGGTGGAGCAGTGCAACGGCGCGGGCGCCTGCCGCAAAAGCGGCGGTGTGATGTGCCCCTCCTTCCAGGCCACCCGCGAGGAAAGCAACGCCACCCGCGGACGTGCCAACCTGCTGCGCGCCCTGCTCAACGGGCGCGGTTCACCCCTGGCCGCTCCGCCCGAAGTTGAGCGCGCCGTGTACGAGGCGCTGGGCCTGTGCCTGGCCTGCAAAGGCTGCAAAGCCGAATGCCCCAGCGGCGTGGACATGGCGAAACTGAAATACGAATACCAGCACGAATACTACAAAACCCATCGCCGCCCGGCGCGGGATTATTTTTTTGGCTACATCAATCTGCTTGCGCCGTTCGGCCTGCTCACCAACCGGCTGACGGCCTGGCCGCCCGCCCGGAATCTGCTCAATCGCGCGCTCAACCTTGCTCCGCAGCGCAGATTGCCGCAATTTTTCCTTCCCGGCGTAAAGCCGCCGCAGGCCGCCGCGCCGCTTTCAGCGGTAATTTTCCTGCCAGACGCCTTCACGCATTTCTTCGAGCCGGAAATTGAAGTGGCGGCGCTGCGCCTGCTGGCAGCGGCAAAAATTTCTGTTCTGCGCCTGCCACTTTTGGGCGCGGGACGCAGCCTCATTTCCAAAGGATTTCTCACGGCAGCCAAAAAACAAAGCTCGCGCCTGCTGGATGAAATCGCCCGCCGCGACCCGGCAGGAAAACTGCCGGTGATAGGGCTGGAGCCCTCCGAAATTTACACCCTGCGCGATGAACTGCGCGACCTGCTGCCAGAACGCGCCGCCGAAGCGCAAGCCCTGGCCGCGCGCGCCTGGCTGATTGACGAATTTCTGATTCGCCCCGACGCGGAGGGCATTTCACCCGCCGACCGGCTGTCAGCTTCTGCGCCCGCTCTGCCCGCCGAAAAAATTCTCCTGCACGGCCACTGCTATCAAAAAGCCCAACTCCCCGCCGCCGATGGCTTTCCAGTCGGCCAGGCGGCGACAGCGGCCTGGCTGCGCACGTTTGGTCTCGAGGTGGAAATCATTCCTTCGGGCTGCTGTGGCATGGCGGGCGCTTTTGGTTATGAAGCCGAACATTACGCCGTCTCGCAGGCGGTTGGCGAACTGGTTTTGTTTCCCGCGCTGCGGGCGCGCGGCGCGGCGCAAATTGTCGCGCCGGGAACTTCGTGCCGCGCCCAAATTGCGGATGGCGTTGGGGCGCAGGCTCAGCACGCGGTGACGCTGGTGGCCGGGCGCATTTTTGGCGGCTGAGATTGGTTTCATGCTAGAATTGCGCCATGCCAGATACTCTTGCCCGGATTGAGTTTTTACGAAAATTACACCTTTTTCGCGGATTGAGCGATGATCAATTGCGCTCGGCTGCTGAAAAAATGCAGGAAATGACCTTTGCATCCACAGATGTGGTGGTGATTGAAAACACCTCCGGCGACCTGCTTTACTTGATTTTCGAGGGGAAAGCGCGCGTTTCGCGGCTGGTAAAAAATACGCCGACCCACATCACCGACTTAAGCAAAGGGGATTATTTTGGCGAGCAGTCGCTGCTGACCAACCACGCCCACAATGCCACCGTTCGCGCCGAGGCGGGCAGCATTTTGTTGACTCTGACCCGCGATGCGTTTCGAGACCTGCTAAAAAAAATCCCTGGCCTGCGCGAAAATTTCATCATTATGATGGACACGCGCCGCCTGGCAAATCAACTTAAATTCCCGTGGCTAAACGAGGGCGAGGTCATTTATTTTCTGGCGCGCAAACACGAGGTGCTTTTGTATCGCGCGCTGGCGCTGCCAGTTTTGGCGGTTACGTTGACGGCGATTTTGCAGGGAGCGGCTTTTCTGCTCGATAGCGTTGCGCTCAGCGCGGCGGCGGCTTTTTTGCTGGTGCTTTCCCTGGCCTGGCTGGCCTGGAACCATCTCGACTGGGGCAATGATTATTATGTGGTCACCAATCAGCGCGTGCTGTGGCTGGAAAAGGTGATTGGTTTGTACGAGAGCCGTACCGAGGCGATGATGAGCACGGTGCTTTCCGTCAGCACCGAGTCGGATTATTGGGGGCGATTTTTTGGCTACGGAACGGTGGTGGTACGCACGTTCACGGGTCAGATTCGCATGGAGTTTGTGCGCCATCCCAAGCAGGCCGGGGCGATGATTGAGGAATATTGGAATCGCACCAAGCAGGGCGCCCGTAAAAATGACGAGGAGTCCTTCAAGGCGGCGATTCGCGCCAAGTTGGGGATTCAACTGCCAGCGGCGAAGCCCGCCGCTCCAGCCGCCCCCCCGGCCCCCGCGCCCGCGGCGAAGCCGTCCTCTCCCCCGCGTCCTTCGTTTTTCTCTGGCCTGGAAAAACGCCTGGGCGATGCCTTCAACGCGCGCTATGAAACCGGCGCGGTGATTACCTACCGCAAACATCCCTATGTGTTATTCCGCGATACCCTGCCGCAGATTTTGGTGATGGCGGCGCTGCTGCTGCTGATTCCGCTGGGAAAAATGTTTTTCGTCTGGACTGTTCAAGTTTGGCAGCTGGCAATTTTGGCGTTTTTGCTGGTGGTGGTGGGCAGCTGGTGGCTTTACGGCTATATAGATTGGGCCAATGATTTGTACCAGGTGACGCCAGAGCAAATTGTGGATTTGTACCGCGAACCCTGGGGCAAGGAAGACCGCAAAAGTGCGCCGCTGGAAAGTATTTTGAGCATCAAT
>JAVHNW010000172.1:0-3316 GCA_036169755.1 bacterium
ATTACACCACCGCCCGCCTCATCAGCCGCGAAGTTACAGACGGCGTGATTGCCCCGGCCTACGAACCCGCGGCGCTGGAGCTGCTCCGAAAAAAGAAGCAGGGAAAATACGTCATCCTGCAAATGGACGCCGCTTATCGCCCCGCCCTCACCGAAACCCGCGAGGTCTTCGGCCTCACCCTCGAACAGCGCCGCAACGACCGCCCCGTCAGCCCCGCCGATTTTGCCAACCTCGTCACGGCCAGTAAAGATTTGCCAGCCTCCGCCCTGCGCGACCTGATGGTGGCCTGGATTACGCTCAAATACACCCAGTCCAACTCGGTTTGTTTCGTCAAAGACGGCCAAACCATCGGTGTGGGCGCGGGTCAGCAGTCGCGCGTTCATTGCGTGCGCCTGGCCGGGGCCAAAGCCGATTTGTGGTGGCTGCGCCAACATCCGGCGGTTTTGAGTTTACCCTTCCGCCCGGAGATTCGCCGCCCGGAACGCGATAACGCCATTGACCAGTTCCTGCGCGAGGACGTGACTCCCGCTGAAAAAGCCGCCTGGCCCGAAATTTTCAGCGTCCCGCCCAAGCCGCTCGGCCCCGATGAAAAACGCGCCTGGCTGAATCAACTGACCGAGGTGGCGCTCGGCTCGGACGCCTTTTTCCCCTTCTCCGACAGCATTCACCGCGCCGCCGCTTCGGGTGTGAAATATGTCTTCGCCGCGGGCGGTTCTGCCCGTGACGAAGAAGTCATCGCCGCCGCCGACCGCTATCAGATGACGATGGCTTTTACCGGCGTGCGCTTATTCCACCACTAATATGCCCCGCCTGGTCGTTCTTCTCTCCGGTAACGGAACCAACTTGCAGGCCGTGCTCACCGCCTGCGCCTCGGGCGCGCTGCCCGCCTCCGTGGCCGCCGTCATCTCCAATAAAGCCGATGCCTACGGTCTGATTCGCGCCCGGCAGGCGGGGGTGCCAGCGCTGGCTTTGCCCCCGCTGGCAGGAGAATCCCGCCCGGAGTACGATTCGCGGCTGGCGGCTTTGGTCGCCGCCCAACAGCCGGAGTATGTCGTCCTGGCGGGGTGGATGCGTCTGCTGACTGCCAATTTCTTGTCAAAATTTCCCAATCGGGTCGTCAACCTGCACCCCGCCCTGCCCGGAACTTTCCCTGGCACGCACGCCATTGAACGCGCCTACGCGGCCTTTCAGCGCGGCGAAGTGGAACACACCGGCGTCATGGTTCATTTTGTTCCCGATGAAGGCGTGGATAACGGCCCCGTGCTGGCCGCCGAGAAAGTGGCTATTTTTGCTGATGATACTTTGGAAGGTTTGGAGGCCCGCGTTCACGCAGTCGAACATCGGCTGCTGATTGCGGTTCTGGCGCGTTTACTTGGCGCGGGTTGACTTGTCTGGCTTGTGGAAAAGCTCCAGCGTAAACGGCGGGCGGCGGTTGAGAAAAAACAAGGTCGCCGCCCCCGTTTTCAGCGCCAGCGCCGTCACCGAGCCGGTGTCACAGGCCAGCCGCTGAAAGTTGTCCAGCGGCAGACCCAGGTAGTGCGCCACGACCAGTTTGACCGGGTCGGCGTGGAAGACCAGTGCCACAACATCGTTGGGTTGATGAGCCTGGACGATGCTTTCAATTTCTTGCACCAGCCGGTATTGCAAATCGAAAAATGACTCGCCGTTGGGGAAGGTGAAGCGCGAGGGCTGGCTTTGCACCAGCTTCCATTCGGGTAATTTGAATAATTTTTTTAATTCCTGCCCTTCCCAATCGCCGACATGCGTGTCGAGCAGGGCTGGCCGCGTCTGAATTTGTAACCCGCGCGCGCGGGCGATGGGCGCGGCGGTTTCCTGGGCGCGCTCCAGCGGGCTGGCGTAAATTGCGGTCAGCGGCGCATCTTTCAGCGCCTCACCCAGCGCAGCCGCCTGCACCTGTCCGCGCTCGTTCAGGTGAACGCCGGGCAGGCGTCCGGCCATTTTGCCGGTTTTGACGTAATCGTTTTCGCCGTGACGGATGAGAAGAAGAAAAGGCATAGATCCCCGTTTCGTTATTTGATGTTTCGTTTTAGCGTGTCAATGGTTGCCTGCGGCAAATCGGGCAGGCGATTTTCGGCTTCGATTCCCAGGGCGCGTTTTTGCGCCTCGCGCCATTTTTCCAGCCGGGCGGCCAGCTGCGCCTCGTGGCCTTCTGCGCCTGGTGTGTAAAAATACGTTCCCAGCAGGCGTTTGGGCAGGTATTGTTGAGGGGTAAAATGTCCCTCCTGCTCATGCGGATAGACATATCCCTGCCCCTGGCCGGTGGCTTCGCGGTCGCGGCTGCCGTCCTGCAGGTGCTTCGGCACCGAACCGGCGCCCTCCTGCTCAATTTTCTGCATCGCCTTGAAGTAGGCTCCGGCGCTGTTGGATTTCGGGGCAGTCGCCAGATAAAGCGTTGCCTCCACCAGCGGGTAAATGCCCTCCGGCAGGCCGATGAAATCAAAGGCCTGCGCCGCCGAGGTTGCCACCAGCAGCCCAAGCGGGTCAGCCAGGCCAATATCTTCCCCGGCCAGGATAATCAGCCGCCGCAGGATGAAGCGCGGGTCTTCACCGGCGTAAATCATTTTTGCCAGCCAGTAGAGCGCCGCGTCTGGGTCGGAGCCGCGCACAGACTTAATGAAGGCCGAAATCGTGTCGTAGTGCGCGTCACCGTCTTTGTCGTACAAAACCGCCCGGCGCTGAATGGATTCTTGGGCGACCTCCAGCGAAATTTGGATGACGTTGTCTGGGCCGGGCGGGGTGGATTCTACCGCCAGTTCCAGCGCGTTGAGGGCGTTGCGCGCGTCTCCCGATGCCATTTCCACCAGATGGGCGCGCGCCGCCGGGTCGAGGAGAATTTTTCGGCTGCCGTAGCCGCGCTGCGGGTCGGCAATCGCCCGGTCGAGCAGGCTCCCAATCTCGGCCTGATTCAGATTTCTTAACTGGAAAATCCGCGAGCGGCTGACGAGGGCTTTGATGACCTCGAAAAATGGGTTTTCGGTGGTTGCGCCGATGAGCGTGACGGTGCCGTTTTCGACAAAAGGCAGCAGCGCGTCTTGCTGGGCTTTGTTCCAGCGGTGAATTTCGTCAATGAAAAGGATGGTGCGCTGCTGGTAGAGACGGCTGCGTTCGGTGGCGCGTTCAATCACCTCGCGCAGGTCGCTTTTTCCGGCCAAAATGGCCGAAAGTGTTTCAAAGTGGCTTTTGGTTTGATGGGCGATGACCTGCGCCAGGGTGGTTTTACCCGTTCCGGGCGGCCCCCACAGCAAAATGGAGGAGAAAAGCCGGTCGGCCTGGATGGCGCGCCGCAGCAGTTTTC
>JAVHNW010000173.1:0-3304 GCA_036169755.1 bacterium
GTACTTCAACGAACAGGGCTACTTTCTGACGATTGAGTTCAAGGTCTGCGGCGAAACAGCCTCCATCGTTTGTCTCAAGGTCTGGCAAAGCGAACAAAGCAGCCTGAAACCAACGCTTGAGACGGCCAATACCGTCACCCCCAATGCCACCACCTTCAATAAACAGACCCCGGCCAATAATTCCGTCAACCTGGCGCCGGCTGGAATTGGAATTTCGTGGACGGCCTACACCGGCGGCAGCCTGAGTCGCTACCGTTACTGCTACGATACCAGCAACGACAACGCCTGCGACACCTCAGCCGGGGCGGCGGGCTGGACCAGCGTCTGGAGCGGAACCAGCGCCACGCTGCCCACGCTTTCGGCCAGCAAAACCTATTACTGGCATGTGCAAGCGGTGCTAAACGACAACACAAAAATTGATTCGGACAACGGCGCATACTGGGCCTTCTCCACCATCACCCTGGCGACTTTTGGAAAGACCAGCCCCGCCAATAACGCCACCAATCAGACCGCGACAATTACCCTCAGCTGGGGAAGCAGCCCCAGCGCCAGCGGCGGCTATCGCTACTGCATTTCTGAAGCCACCATCAGCTGCACGGTCTGGAATTACAACGCCACTACCAGCATCAACATCGCCCTGCAGCCGGGAAAAACCTACCAGTGGCAGGTACGCGCTTACGATGGCGCCAACGGCACCGGTAACTTCATCGAAGCCGATAATGCTACCTGGTGGAAATTTACCACCACCAGCGTCCCCGATTTCTCCAAGTTTTCCCCGGCAAACAATGTTCTCGGTCAATCAATTTTTATCACGCTAAGTTGGGAAACCAACAGCGGCGCCACCGGCGGCTACAAATATTGCGTTGCGCCGGAGGGGATTTCCTGCACCAACTGGGCCAGCACTACCCAAACCAGCGTGCAAGTTCCGGTACTTCCCAGCACCGCCTATTTGTGGCAGGTCCGCGCCTACAACACCAGCGGCGGGTACAACGAAGCCAATGGCGGCGCTTACTGGAAATTTACCACGCAGGCCGTTCCTGGTTTTACCCGGCTTTTCCTGCCGTTCATCCGGCGCTAAGCCCAATATTTCAATAAAAAAGGAGTGGCAGTCATTGGCTGCCACTCCTTTTTTATTATTGATCACCTGGTTTCAGGCCGCAGCGCGGGCGATTGCCACGAAATCGGCGGGTTTCAGGCTGGCGCCGCCCACCAGCGCACCATCAATATCCGGCTGGGCAAAAAACTCTGCCGCGTTGGCCGCGCTGACAGAACCGCCGTACAAAATGCGAATGCCATCCGCGGCTTCTGCGCCGAACAATTCGACCAGCGCCGGGCGGATAATCTGCCCGTGTACCTGCTGGGCGTTTTCCGCCGAGGAGGCCCGGCCAGTGCCGATTGCCCAAATCGGCTCGTAGGCAACCATCAGCGCGGCGCCGACTCCCTTCAGGCCGTGCAGCAGTTGGCGGCGCACCACCTCGCCCGTTTGACCAGATTCATAGTCCGCCAGGCTTTCGCCCACGCACACCAGCGGAATCAGGCCATGCGCCTGCGCAGAAAGTGTCTTTTTGTTCACCGTTTCATCGCTTTCGCCAAAATATTGGCGGCGTTCCGAGTGACCCAGCAGCACATAACGGCAAAATTCTCTCACCATCAGCGGGGAAATTTCACCGGTGAAAGCGCCTTTTTCTTCCCAGTGCATGGTTTGAGCGCCCAGGCCAATCCCGGTTCCATCCAGCAAATTGGCCGCCGCCAGCAGAGCCATAAACGGCGGAAAAATCACTTTCTCGACGCCCGTCACGTTATTCAGTTCCCGGCCCATTCCCGCAATCAACTCGCGGGTTTCGGCCACGGTCTTGTTCATTTTCCAATTTCCGGCAACCACTTTCGTTCGAGTCATGCTTTTCTCCCAAATCAGTATTTTGATGGGTGGAATTATAGCCCACCCATTTTCCTTTTAACGCGCCAGTTTACTCACCAAACATTAATTCAATTCTTCACAAATCTGTCTAAACAGCGCGGGAGAATTGGACTATGCTTAGGAAAAAGGAGAATCTGTCATGCTCGAATGGACTCATTACATTCCGATTGTCACCACCCTGGTTGCGATTGCCTTTTCCTCGGCCCTGTACCGTCACTGGCGCAAAAAACCGACCGCCCTCTACCTGCTGTGGTGGTTGATTGGCGTCATCATGTACGGAATTGGCACCCTGACCGAAAGCCTGAACACGCTGATGGGCTGGAATCCTGTTGTGCTAAAAATTTGGTACATTGCCGGGGCGCTGCTGGGCGCGGCGCCGCTGGCGCAAGGTACGGTCTACCTGATGTTGAAAAAGAAAACCGCCGATGTTTTGGCCATCATCGTGACTGCCTTCACCCTGCTTGCCGCCATTTTCATCATCCTGACACCCATTGACACTTCCCTGGTCAGCGATGGGCGCCTGCTGACCGGCAAGGTTTTCGTCTGGTCGTGGGTGCGCTTGTTTTCGCCTTTTCTGAACACCTACGCGCTGGTCTTTTTGGTGGGCGGCGCGGCGCGCTCGGCCTGGGACTATTTTCGCAAAAACGGCTACGGCTCGCGCGTGCTGGGCAATGTCCTGATTGCGGCGGGCGCGCTGCTGCCTGGGATTGGCGGTTCTTTCACCCGCTTTGGTTTTGTCGAGGCGCTCTACATCACCGAGATTTTGGGGTTGGCGCTCATTTGGTGGGGTTACATCACCATGTCTGGCACCAAAACAACCTCCATTTACACGGCGCAGCAAACGGCAGCCGGTAAATAAAAAGTACAGCAGAAAAAAAACGCGCGGCCCACAGACGGGCCGCGCGTTTTTTTTCGTAACTTTCGCCCCGCCGAAACGACTTTGAGAAAAAGCGCAGGTAAGAAAAAAAGGCCAATCCCATCTCAATTGGTAGACTCGCCCTGCGTTCTGGGCTACACTGAATAGAAATTTCAACTCACTCAGGAGAAAAGTTATGGAAATTGCCATGATCGGTTTGGGAAAAATGGGCGCGAATATGGCGCGCCGCCTGCTGAAAGGCGGGCATCGCGTCATTGGAACGAATCGCTCGCCGGATGTGACGCAAAAACTGGCCGCCGAAGACGGGCTGATTGCGGCAGATTCGGTCAGGGCGGCGGTGGCCGCCCTGCAGGCGCCGCGCGCCGTTTGGGTAATGGTTCCTTCCGGCGCAACCACCGAGGCCGTCATCAGCGAGTTGACCGATTTGCTTGCGCCGGGCGACATCATCATTGACGGCGGCAACACTTTTTACAAGGATGACCTGCGCCGCGCCGCCGCGCTCCAGCCCA
>JAVHNW010000174.1:0-3287 GCA_036169755.1 bacterium
CCCCGGCAGAACTCGCCGCCCAAAGCGGGGCGCCGCTGAATGAGGCCGACCGCGTCCTGCTCAACGGGCAGCCCATTCCAGCAGATTTCGCCCTCCCCGCCGCTGAATTCACCCTGCAAATTGAACGCGCCGTCAGCCTGCGGCTGATAACGCCTGCAGGCGAAAAAACCATCCGCTCTGCTGCGCCCACACTGGGGCAGGCGCTACACGAAAGCGGATACACGCTCTACGCCCAGGATTTTCTCGCCCCGCCCGCCTCCACCCCGCTGCGCGAGGGGCTGACGGTGGAATATCGCCCCTCGCGCCCGCTGACTGTCCAAAGCGGCGGGCAAAGCCGCCTCATCCGCTCGGCGGCGCAAACGGTTGGGCAGGCGCTGGCCGAGGCCGGGATTCCGCTGCTCGGGCTGGATTTCAGCCTGCCCGACGAATCCGCGCCGATTCCCGCCAACGGCGAAATTCAACTTCTGCGCCAGGCCGAAATTCTCGCGCCCACACTCATCTCCATTCCTTTTCAAACCCACTATGTCGAAAGCGCCGACCTGCCGCTGGGCGTGGAAGATATTCTCCAACCCGGCGCACCCGGCGTGACGCTGCGTCTGACGCGCATCCGCCTGGTGGACGGCGTTGAAATCAGCCGCGCCGAGGAGGCCGAACGCGCGCTGCTGCCGCCGCAGGACCGCATCAGCGGACGCGGCACACAAATCAGCCTGCAAACGCTCACCACGCCCGGCGGGCCGCTTCACTATTGGCGCGCCATTTCGATGTACGCCACCTCCTACTCGCCCTGCCGCTCAGGCGTGCCGGGGCGCTGTTTCAGCGGCAGCGCCAGCGGGCTGCCGGTTCAGCGCGGGGTGGTCGCCTTCAGCCGCGCCTGGTACAACCAACTGGCCGGGGCGCGGGTCTACATTCCCGGCTACGGCGAAGCAGTGGTTGCCGATGTCGGCGGCGGGTTTCCAGATGGGCGCGCCTGGATTGACCTGGGCTACAGCGATTCCGACTGGCAGGAATGGAGCGGCTGGGTGACGGTTTATTTTTTGGCGCCCGCCCCGGCCAGCATCCCCTATTTTTTGAAATGAGTCCCATGGAAAAACTCCCCAAGCTCGACCAATTAATGCGGGAATTCGGCCTGCAAGCGCACAAATCGCTTGGGCAGAATTTTCTGCGCGACCCGCAGATTTTGACGGAAATCGTCAACGCAGCAGAAGTAACCCGCGCAGAACAGGTGCTGGAAATTGGCCCCGGCCTGGGAAGTTTGACCGTCCCCCTGGCGCAGGCCGCCCAAACGGTGACGGCGGTGGAACTGGACGAGCGGCTTTTCCCGGCGCTGAAGCGGGTGCTGGCGCCCTTCGACAACGTGCGCCTGGTGCATGGCGATATTCTCAATCTTTCGGCGGCAGAACTGGGGCTGGAAGCGGGCTACCTGGTGGTGGCAAACGTCCCGTACTACATCACCTCCGCCATTTTTCGTCACCTGCTGGAAACCACCCCGCGCCCGCGCCGCATCGTTCTGACCGTGCAAAAAGAAGTCGCCGAGCGCATTTGCGCCGCGCCCGGCGATTTGAGCCTGCTGGCGCTCAGCATTCAAGTGTATGGAAATCCGCGCATCGTGGCGCACATCCCCGCCTCGGCCTTCACCCCGCCGCCCAAAGTCGATTCTGCCGTGCTGCGCGTGGATATTTGCCCCGAACCGGCACTTCCGCGCGAACAGTTGGCGATTTTTTTCCGGCTGATAAAAGCCGGTTTCAGCCAGAAACGAAAAACCCTGCGGAATAGTTTATCCGCCGGGTTGGGAATTTCGCCGCAAGCCGCCGCCGCGCTGCTGGAAAAATCGGCCATTGACCCGATGCGCCGCGCCGAAACGCTGAGCCTGCCCGAATGGGCCGCGCTGTGCGCTCAGGAAATCTGACGCCGCGCCGCCGCGCCGCGCGCGCGCAAGTCACGATAATTCCACTTGACCTGCCAAATGCGAATGGCGGCTTCCATTTGAATTTTGAGTGACATCTTGGATTTTCCCCAGCGCCGGTCGGCAAAATAAATGGGGATTTGAGCAAAGCGATAGCGCAGGCACCAGGCCATGTAGGCCATTTCGACCAGGAAAATATAGCCGTTGGCGTCAATCCGTTCCAGCGGCATGGCGCGCAAAGCGTCTGCGCGCCACAAGCGGTAACCGGTGGTTACATCGCGCAGGTCAAAGCCGAGGATGGCGCGCGCGTAAAAATTTCCAAAAGCCGAGAGCGCTTTGCGCCAGCGCGGCCAGCGTTCATCCACGCTGCCGCCGGGGACGTAACGTGAGCCCAGCGCCACATCTGCGCCAGCCTCGATGGCCGCCATCATGTCCATCAGGCGCGCCGGGTCATGCGAAAAATCGGCATCCATTTGGCCGACAACCTGCGCGCCCGAGGCCATGACCGCCTGAAAGGCTTCCAGGTAGGCGCTGCGCAGGCCCAATTTTCCGGCGCGATGAATGACGCTCATGCGGCCAGGATGTTGGCCCGCCAAATCATCAGCCAGGGCGCCAGTGCCGTCCGGGCTGTTATCGTCCACCACGCACAAATTCAGGTCGTTACGCGGAAGCGAAAAAAAAGCGGAAACCAGCCGGGGCAGGTTTTCCGCTTCATTGTATGTGGGGGTAATGACTGTAACCTTCAAACGTTCTCCTATTTGCGCCGCTGAAGTAACTCCACCTTTAAATCTGCCGCGCTGGTGGGGCGCTGTTCGCCGGGGTTGAGGCGGGCAGAGCGCACTGCCAGGCGATTTTTGGCGGCCATGGCCACGTCTCGGTCTTTGATGGGGTAGAAATAATCGAGCGATTGCTCGAGCCGGGTGCGGATGCGTTCTTCGGCAGGGGAGGCGTTTTCCGGGTCGAGCAGGAGGATAAAATCGGTGGGGGAAATGTGCCCGAGGAAGTCGGCGCTGCCAGCGGAGTCGCGCAGCACGTTTTGAATCATCAGGCTGACAGCGCGCAGCACATCGTCCGAGGCTACAAAGCCGTAATGTTCGCGGAAGGAATCCAGGCCATCCAAAGAAACGACCAGGGTGCTTTGCGTGTTGCGCTGGGCGGCTTCGTCAAGGCGCTCGTCCACCAGCGGGCCTTCGGGCAGGCCGGTGACCGGGTTGGTGATGGTATCTTGTGTGGCGCGCCGCAAGGCGTTGCGCACGCGCAGGCGCAGTTCCTGCACGTCAAAAGGTTTGGTGATGTAGTCGTCCGCGCCCAGTTCGAGGCCGTGCAGCCGGTCGGCGCGGTCGCGCTTTTCGGTAAGGAAGATGATGGGGATGTTGTTGGTTTT
>JAVHNW010000175.1:0-3269 GCA_036169755.1 bacterium
CGCCCATGTTGAAAGAGGCCATCGAGGAGGCGGTGACAAAAACCAGGGTGTAGTCACCTGGCAGACGGGAGACGGCCCCGGTCACGGTGAAGCCCAACAGGGAGAGGGTCCACTCTGGGCGCAGGATTCCGACCAGGCCGAGGAGCATCGCCAGCGCGCCGAAGAGGAACATCGTCCAGGCGGAGGGGCTGCGGAGTTGATATTTGTTCATGGTCATGCCTCCATTCTACAATGAATTAGGGTTGTATGCCGGTGGAAATAAACCCGTCACTCAGGTCGCGCAGGGTTTCAGCGGTCAGGTTTTGTTTGCCGGGTGTAAAAATTTCTGCGTTAACATCGGTAAACGTCAGCGGGGCGGCGAAGTTTTGACCGCCCTGCCCGGCCAGCAGCTGCGGCCAAACTGTTTTGAGCGCTTCGAGGTAATTCGGTTGAAGCGTCACCACCCAGTTGGGATATTGTTTGGTGGGCGATTGGGCGCCGATGACAAAGGCGCCGACTGTGGTCAGGTAATCGAGCATTTCGGGAAGGTCCACGCCCGGCTGAAGAAAAAGGGTGGAAACCTGTTTCCGCAGCAGGAAATCGGCGTAGGCGCCGTATTCGGCGGGTTTCGCGTCAGCGGGAATTTCAATCGCCAGCGGATATTCTTCAAAAGGCCCGGCGTAAGGGTTGCACAGACCGCAGAAAAATTCCTGCCCGGCGCGGAAGGCGGCCTGAATGACGGGGCTTTCGGGGCTGTCTTTGCGGGTGATGACGCCGCTGCGATAATCTTCGGTGGTAATGGCGGCGATAAACCCGGCGATGAAAGCCTGCTGGTCAATGCGGATGCCGGCGGCGCTCAGGGTGCTGAGGTTGCCGCCTGGCGTGACATCCGGCAGGTTGACCGCCAAAAATTGGGTTTGCGGCGCGGCGGCGGCCAGTTCCGTCAGCCCGGCGGCGGGCGGCAGGGCGATGACCACCTTCAGCGCAGATTCCAAATCTGCCGCGAGCAGTTGGTTGCGCACCTGAAAGCGCATCCCGGCGGATTGCGCCAAATCGTAGACGGTTTTTTGGTAGGCGCTGGAACTTTCCTCGTTCAGGTCGGCGGGAAGCAGCAGAATGACCAGCGGCGCGCCCGGCGTGGCTGTCGGCCCCAGAGTCGGGGCCGGGGTTTGGCTGGGGGCGGCGGGCGGTTCGGCAGTGGCGGGCGCGCCAGCACAGGCGGCCAGGAAAAGAGTCAAAATCAAGAAAAACTGTTTTGAGCGCAAGGCAAATTCTCCACAAAAGGTTGGGGGTATTTTACCAAGTTATAATCGTCCCATGCCGCGCAAACTTTTCCCCATTTTGGCCGCCGGGCTGCTGCTGGGCCTGGGTCTCTGGCTCTACCGCGTCTACCGCCCCAGCCTGGCGCGCGGACAACGAGTCTGGCAATTCTTCAGCGACCCGGCCTCCCACCCAGAATTGGTGCTCACTGCCGGAACGCGCTGCGGCGCCGCGCCCTTTCTCTTCCCCACCACCGGCCTGATTGGATTCATCTGGGACGACTCCTTCCGCCCCGGCCACCGCCACCAGGGAATTGACATCTTCGCCCGCGGCGCAATCGGCCAGACGCCGGTACTTGCCGCCTACCCCGGCTTTTTTTAACCCGCCTGTCCGAATGGAAGGCCTCGCTCATCGTGCGCGTCCCCGATGACCCGCTTGCGCCAGGCCGCCAGATTTGGGTTTACTACACCCACATGGCCGATGCCGAGGGCAACTCCTTCATCGCCGCCGAGTTTCCGCCCGGCGTCAGCGAAAAACCCATCGAAGCCGGAACTTTTCTCGGCTACCAGGGCGACTACTCTGGCGACCCCAACAACCCGGTTGGCGTCCACCTGCACCTTTCCATCGTCAAAGACAGCGGCGGCCACTTCACCAACGAACTTGACCTGCGCAACACCTACGACCCCTCCCCCTACTTCGGGCTGGCGCTCAACGCCCACGACAACCCCGACCAAATTCCCACCTGCGAGGCTACCCCATGACTCAAAACATCCTCATCACCGGCGCCGGGCACGGCATCGGGCGCGAACTGGCCTTCGCCTTTGCCGCGCAAGGCTTCACCCTGGCGCTCAACGACATCACCCCGATTAATGTGGACGAAGTCGCCGCCCAAATCGGCGCACAGGCGCACGTTTTCGTGCAAGATATTTCCAAAAAAGTAACCGTCCAGGCGCTCGCCAACGAAATCAGCGATGAGTTGGGCAGCCTTTCCGCCGTCATCCACTGCGCGAGAGTTGAACCCCACGCCGCCACGCTGGAAATGGACGAATGGGATTTGCACCGCGTCTTTGAAGTCAACACCATCGGCACTTTTTTGATGATTCAAACCTTTGGGCGCATGTTTCGTCCGCAAGGCGGGGGCCTCTTCCTGAGCGTTTTTCCCCTCGCCGGGCGGGAAACAAAACGCGCCGCAGCCTTTCTCGCCAGCCAGATGGCGCTCCCCACCCTGATTCGCGCCGCCGCGCCCGAACTCGCCGCCGAAAATGTGCGCCTCTACGGGCTGACCAGCGGCCTGCCACAGCCGTTGACAGATGCGCATTCCTTTGCCGACCTGCCCTCCGCCGCGCTGGCGCTTTGCCAAAATCCCAGCCTGCCCGCCGGAAGCATTCTCAATTTTGGAGGCAGCCATGCCCAATAACAAGGAATTACTCGAATACCGCGCCCGTCTGCTGACTCGCACCCGTCAGGCCAGCGCCGAATTTTGCGCCGCCTGCCGCGCCAACCCCGACCCGTTCGCCCCGCTCGAACCCGGCGGCTGGAACAGCCATCAAATTGCCGCGCATGTGCGCGATGTGCACGAACAAGTTTACGGCCTGCGCCTGCGCCGCACCGCCAACGAAAGCTCCCCTGCCTTTACCAATTTTGACCCGGAGGAATGGGTCAGAACGGGCTACAAAGCCGGGGAGCCGCTGGAAGAAATTTTGGCGTCCTTCCAATATGGCCTAGATGAACTGGTAAATTGGCTTTCCACCCTGCCGATTGATGCCTGGAGCCGGCTAAGCCGTCACGAGGTTCTGGGCGAAGTCGCGCTGCAAAGTTGGGCCGAGCGCGGGCTGGCGCACATTGAGGAACATCTGACGGCGCTCACCACAGCGCCCAGGGGCTGAATCCCGCCAGCGCGGCGAACAGCGCCGGGGAAGCCTGCCAGCCAAACCAGCCTGCCAGCACTCCGACCAGCGCCCCAGCCACGACATCCGACAGGTAGTGAACGCCCATCGCCACGCGCGCCAACGAAACCAGCGGCGCCCAAA